>CAZZKD010000253.1:0-1552 GCA_964655095.1 uncultured Thermocrinis sp. | reverse complement strand
TAGTTGGGGGTTTCATCACACGGCGTGGTATGCCTGTGGGCAGTTACCCCCATACGACTGTCCCAACGACTTTACCAGGGACAGGGGATATTACGGGCCATATGGCTATTGTTGGTCACCCTGTTTCCGCGATCAAGGACGTACCACGAGTGGAAGCTCATATTTTACCATCCAATATGGAGAGCCTAATCCTGAGGTTTACAAGAGCTCATGGCCTTCGTGGTGGCCATATTGGTATTGGGACACATATGTTTTCTGGTGGCACTTGACATATTAGATTGGCACAGATGGCACCGAGGGCATTTGAATCGCTCTAGGTGCTCTGTATTCAAGAGCACCTAGAGCATCTCTACGGAGGTTGAGAAAAATGAATAGAACATCGATTAAAGTTTTCTTACACACAGTAGCTGTTTATCTCCTGATAGGCTTTGCTTACGCAGTTTATGTTCAGATCAAAGCGGACCCGAATGACCCACCACCTATGCCAGTATGGGCTCCAGGACTTTCAGTAGGTGAGCGATTAGGAGCTTTCTTACTTGGTTTCGTCCTCCCAGGGCTTTTTTGGCCATTCTTCCTTCCTCCTACCCTGTGGTGGTGTTTATTCAAGAATGCCTGTTGAATGGGACGGGTAAGCAGGGTTTTCTTTGAAGCAGGCTAACACACGCTTGCTAAGAAATAGCCCCGGCTGGTGTCAGGGTAAGCCGAGGCGCGCGGCCTTGCGTTGCAGGTGGCGAAGTTCGCGTTCGCAGAATTGTCGGGTATACTCTTCGGCGCTGATTTGCTGGTACTCTATCTTGTTCTTTTTGGTACACGCGGGCGATCTTGTGGGCGGTGGCGACTTGGGCCCGGGCCGGGCCGACCCGCGCTTTGAGGCGGCGATAGAAGGCGCCAAAGGCACAGTGGCTGCGAGCCACCGAGGCCGCGGCCTGCAGGAACGCCTGCCGGGCGCGACTGTGGCTCTTGCCGGTCGAGGAACGGATGATCTCCTGGTGTCCCCTGACCACTGTCTCCACCGGCCCTATAATTGTGGACCGAATATAGAGTGAGGAGGTTCCCAATGGGCCGCAAGAAACAGATAGACACCAGTATGTATTTTGTCCCCATACCGACTGCCCCAATCACGGTAAAGTGGGGCCTGGCAACCAGATTGTGGGTGCTGGCCGAACTCATCTCAAAACCCTGGGTGGGTAGTATACTCGATCTTGAGGAACCTGATCCAGGAGGGAGGCGATGGAGTTTCGGGAGCTGACCGATGAGCAATGGGCGTTCCTTCAACCCCTGCTTCCTCCCAAGGCCAGGACCGGGAGGCCCCGGGCTGATGATCGCCGGATCATCAACGGGATTTTATATGTGCTGATCACGGGTTGTCGCTGGCAGGATATGCCTCGGAGATATGGGGCGTATCCAACGGCGTGGAGACGACACAAAGAACTTCAAGAGAAGGGGGTGTGGGAGAAGATCTTTCGGGCGCTTTTGGATTGGGGCTATGCCGAGGGGAAGGTGGCGGTGGAGGAGGTGGGGGTGGATTCCACGACGATCGAAGCGAAAAAAG
>CAZZKD010000252.1:0-3943 GCA_964655095.1 uncultured Thermocrinis sp. | reverse complement strand
GTGAGTTATCATAGAAGGTAATTTTCTTGCATAAGATAAGTATTTTGACGCAAAATTTTTGTCTTTTACTTGCATTACACACTCATAAGCCAACCTTGCAATCTCTTGAACCTTACTTTTCATCTTTGCACCTCCAACCTTTGAACCTTAACAAAGCCTTTACCCGTAGTTATGTCTCCACCAAGGTGAAAGGTAGAAGGTGGAAAGTATTCTATATCCTCTAAGAAGGTCAAGCCAAACACAAAAACAGATTCGGCGGGAACGTATTCCTCTGTCCATAGGGCTCCTTCTTTGACGATGCCCGTATCCAGATCTATCTTTATGTGCGTTTGAACTTCTGTGTAGTTGCTTACAAAGTCTGTAAAGTCCGTATCGCTTACGCACACGAGCCTTTTTATGTTTTCTTCTCCCAAAAAACCCTTTAAAAGTTCAACAAACCCTTTTAGCTCTTGTGAATCTTCCGCTTCAAAAATAAACTCCTCAAGCAAAAGCTTACCATTTATTAAATTTTTGTGATCCTTTGTATCCAAAACCTTTACCTTACCCTCTTGCACTTCTTTTATCCTTTGGTCAAGTCCTACAAACTCAAAGAACCTGTTTATGGCATATGGGCATGTAGTTAGGGAAAATATTCCCTTTGCAGATTTTACAGGGAAAAGTAGGATAAAGCCATCGGAAAACAAAACTTTGCCCGCTCCCACCTCTCCTCCTTCTTCCGCTCCCTCTCCCGCAACGCCAAAGATCTTTGCAAGCCTTAGCATACTCTCGCCTTTTAGCTCACCTTTGGTTAGCTTTTCCTCTACCTGCGAAGGCTTTTCCCCAATTGTCATTGCAACTTGGTTTATTTCCCAGTTTCTCAGCGCTCCCTTCAAGCTCGTTCCGGGAATATAGGGAAAGTTGGTATGCACTTCGCGCACCACAGGCAGATCAACATGCCCCAACCCTTGACCTGCGCCTATGTGAAGTGGTGTGATGGTTTTAAGAAGGTAGATCTCTTTTTGCATTTCCACCCTCCTTAAGTTAAGTTTTCAAAAATTTCAAAACCCAGTTCAAAGATTTTCTTGAATTCATCTTCTGAAAGGGTAGCACTGCGAACATCAGCTTCAGGGTCAGACCCGTGGACGCAGGTATTCCTAAGATTTCTAAACTTGAGCCACCTTTCATCACCTCTTCTATCCAGAAGGGCTTTTACATATTCCCTATTTTTGTAGTATTGCTCACCTCCCAAGCCTAAAATCCTTATACCTTTTACCAGTATAGCTTCGTAAAGCAAAGTTATTGCCTTCAAATACTGACCTCTTTCGTAGAAGAACTTGGCTCTGTTTCTCATCCTGTTTTCCAGACGGTCATCCAACAAGCCAGAGATGTATTTTTCTATAACTTCCTGATGGACAGGTTCTAAGTATTCCTTCTGTGCTTTGAGATTTATAAGATTTCTTAACGGTTTTGTGGCAGGCCTGTTTATTTCTACCTCAAAGTAAGTTTTGCGTGCAAAGCTTTCATCAACCCCCGCCAGTTGAAAATATCTTCTAAAGTCCCCTGCGTTTTCAAAAAGGCTCAAGGCTTCATTTAGTTTTACCAACTCTTCCAAATGGCTTAGCCGTTTTACCGGTTTTGAGCCGTCCTCTAAGGTAAATTCCAAAAAGCCGTAGTATATTTCCAACTCAAAACCCTTTAGCTTTTTGATTATCATAAGGTCAAGGAACACCACGTATGGCACAAACCTATAAGCGTGCGTAATATCAAGGATTATCTTTTTATAGTCTCCCAAGCTCAAAACTTTTTGTATAACGCTTTTGGATATATTTTCAAGCTCCGGTGGATTTTCAAGCAATACGTAGTGAATTTCTGCACCCACGCTTTCTTTTACCTTGTCTATCCACTCAGATAGCACATCGTCGCTAACTTTTTGCTCTTCTTCCAGCTTTGTTATCCTGTCAAAAAGTTCATCTATCTCCTGATCTTGCGATTGCTTCACATTGATAAGTTCAGACCAGCCAGAGCCTGTAGTTCCCACAAAGAGAAGTTCTAAATTTTCCCCTTTTTGGCGCAGGTGTTCAAAAAGGGCTATACCAAAAAGGTAACTTTCTCTAACTTCCTCTTCGGAAAACCTATACTTTGTCTTCTCATAGGCTCTTTTCCCCTTAGAGCCACCTATAAAGCTTATTAAAAGACTTTTTTCCATCTATGTTACCTCCAAAAGGATTCCACTATTCCAACCTCTCTTGAGTAGATCCTTTGAATTCCAGCCTCTCTTGAGCAGATCTTTTGACTCATTACCGTATTTAATAACTTCCTTGCGGGAAGAAATCTGACATAGCCTTTTGCACAATCCACTTTCCAGTGCCCTGAGCCAAAGCACTGTGCCCGGTCTTAGCATGTAAAGGAAAGGTTTTGCAAAGCCCGAAACCCATTCAGGTTCTAAGGAAAAGACCCACTCCACCTTAAACTTTATGTCTCCGTTAATCTTTACCTCCCCCTTTAAATCCGCATAAAGGTGAGTTGTAGAGTAAAACTTGTAGAGCCTATCCTTTTCTATGCTGACAGTTTCATTTAGGAAATCTAAAAATCTGTCCTCGACAGGCTTAACCTTGGCATACCTTCTTTCTCCACCCACCGTAGCAAAAAATGGCTTTTGCACATCTTGATCCACCAAAAGCACTATGCGAGAGTTTTCAAACCTCAAATAAATCCTTGAGTAAAGATAACCTTCTTGGGATACTCTTTTGTCATAGTTTAGCTTTACCCCGACCCTTTCTTCCTCTTGGAATAGAGTTTCCTTTTTTGCGCTAAAGCTCTTCCCTTTGGCATAGCTTTCTGCAAAATCGGAAAAACTGCAAAAACCTTCTGCCTGTTCAAGGTTTAAAAGCTCTCCTTTTTCAAAAGGCTCCACAAAAGGACTTTTGAGCTCTTCGTTCCACTTTGGAACATAGACCTCTTCTTCCTCTTGCTTTCTTTTCTTTAAACAATCCGCAGGCATTGGGAGAAATAGTTCATTTCTGTGTTTTAAGAAAACTCCCATTATCTTTAGAGCGGTCCCATTACCCAAGGAGAAAAACCTCATTATAGGTGGTGGGAAGGTGGAGTGCTGATAGTGAGACTCTCCTGCGGTAAAGTTTTTAAGGCTTCCAAAGGTTAGTGCGTCTTCAGGTGTTAGCTCCAACAACTTCATAACTTTTTTCCCTCCTCTCTTTTGCAACAAAGCGGGCGACATAAAACAGGTTAGCAAAGTTCTTAATGTCAAAGTCCGAAGCTTCTAAAAAGGATCTAAGTCTTTCTAAGTAATTTTCAATAAATGCTTGCTCGTTTTCCCCTTTCAGCTTACTTTTATTCACCCTTTTTTTCAACATTCCCTTAAGAAGGGCCAAAATTACCTGCACGTTCTCGCTTTTATCTTCAAATTTACTCACTATATGTCTTAGGTCATAAGCGGTTCTGTCTCCTATGATGTCTTCCTCAAAGTATGAAATGGTGTCTTTGAGGAGATTCAAAAACTCCCACTTGGCACAAAAGCTAACAGGCGCTCCTCCCCTTGGAATGACGGTTATACAAAAGGCAGACTTTTCTTTTATACTTTTTGCCCTCTTTTCTGCCTTTCTTACTTCCCTTAACAAGTAAGAAAGCTCATCTTTTTGATGCCCTATGACTATTCCTGCGCTGACAGAGGCGTTTTCTCTTACGCTTTGTTTAAAGAGAGGATTTAACTTTTCTGCAAAGTCCAAAAATTCCTTTAGGTCTGCCATCGCCAGCACATCATCACCACCGGCATAAACAATTCTCAAGCCAAACTTATCCTTACCTTCCAACTCTCTTACACTCTTTGCATAGTCAGATAGCTTTTTGGAAAACTCCCAGTGGAACTTTTCCGTCAGCGGTTCCTGTCTTTGCCTACTTTTTAGTCCAAGCCATTCTCCTATGCTGTCTCCGTCAGAGAGAATAATAG
>CAZZKD010000251.1:0-3507 GCA_964655095.1 uncultured Thermocrinis sp. | reverse complement strand
ACAGTTCCCGCTATTGCTAATTTTCCTATGTTTCCACCTTTAAAGTGTATTGGCTTTACGGTAAAGGCATCTGTGGTGAAGGCTATTTTACTGCCCACATCCAAAACCGCAGAATCTTCTAATCTGTTAAGATACGGGTTGGAAAAGTATTTTAAAAAAATCTCCCTTATAAGCTTCCAGCTGTCCTCGCCACCGCCACCGTGAGAAAGCTTTATCCTACTCATCACCAATCCCCTACCTAACCGTGCATACAGAACAGGCATCAAAGCTTTTCAATACCATCTCAGCATGTATAGGATTGTTAAGGTTTAATATAGATTTTTCAGCTACTCCTAAAAATCTCCTACATCTGGGTCCCAGATTCCAAATAGAAGGGGTGACTATTCTGTAATCCGCTATCTTCCCCTCAATAACCTTTATCCTATGCATCAGCATTCCTCTTGAAGCCTCCACAAAAGCCACACCTTCACCATTTAATCTTTTTACCTTGTCCATAAGGTCCAAACAGGAAGGTTCTTTTAAAAGAGAGGGAAGTTTTTTAAGATGGTTTTCTACTTCAATCAATAGGTCCCAAACTTCTAAAATTCTGGAAAGGGTTCTACTAATAAAACTTGAGCGGTAGGTTTTATGTAGCCTGATTACTATCTTGTCTCCTGAGGCTATTTTCCTTACTATAGGACCCGTTTCGCAGGGAGCCCACTTGTAGCGCACAATTTGTGTCTGTGAGTATACGCTTCTTTCTAAAACCTGAATACTTTCATAATTTGCAGGATGAAATCTTCTTCCTGAGAAAACTTTTACCGCACTATTGCAAGAAGGAACCTGTTCGGAGGTTATCATCCTGCAGTATGATTTGCCCTTCCAATCCAAGCCGTGCTTAATCGTAAGTTCTATAAAAATGCCACAGTCCCCCTCTATCTTCTCCCAAAGTCCAGATTCTCTCAGTTTTTTATATTCTTCTTCTGACATGCCCACCATATCCTCTAAGAAAAATTCCTTTACATTGCATACTATTTGCATTGCAGAGTATATCTGATGGATGTCTGGCTGGGAGGTAACACCGCCCGGGACTGCGTAGGAAGAATGAGGCCACTGGCCTGCAAACAGAGCAATAGCCTTAGTTATATCAGCACATAGGGAGATTGCCTTCTTCCACTTTGAACCACTGTATGGTTCAAAGTCTTTGAGCTCTTCACCCAACCTGAGAAAGTCTGGCATCAAAAAAAGATAAAACCACTTTATATGGTTCTGAATTTTTTCTAAGTTAAGCGTGATTTTTCTTAAAAGCTCTGCTTTTTTGGTTATCTGAGGATTACCAAGAGCATTTTCAATGGCCAAAACGCTTGCCATTAGATGGGCATGACCGCATATGCCACAAACCCTTGGTGTTATTACGAGGGCATCTGTCACTGGCCTGCCTTCAAGTGCCTTTTCCAAACTTCTTGAACCAGCAACTATTACCCTTGCATCTGAGATAACTCCGTCCTTCCACTCAAGCTCTAAGTAAGCCGTCCCCTCTACCCTTGCTAATATTCTCTTTTCAATCCTCAATTTTCAACCTCTCTGGAGCAAAGACCTTTGCTATTCCAGAAAGCATTATGTATCCTCTTTTTGAAACACCTATGGGGAGCTCTGCAGGTATGTTGGCAAATTGTTTTGTTTCAAAGAGTCCCACTCTGGGAAAATCAAACTCAGTGCATCCAAAACATGGCGTCCCAACTCTGGTTTTGGAGCTTACAGAGTTCCAAAGGATCTTATTACATGAAGAGTAGGTTAGAGGCCCTCTGCATCCAAAATAGTAAAAAAGACACCCTTTTTTAGAGCCTAACCTTTCCGCTTCAACCTTCCACTCAAAGTATTCGTTCCTTGTGCATCCCCAATGGGCAAGAGTGGAATAAAAGACCTTTGGCCTGTTCCACTGGTCTAAATCAATATTCTCATCGTTGTAAATTGAGAGTAAAATAGTGGCTATCCAATCGGGATGGGCTGGACAACCAGAAAGGTTAATCACAGGCTTACCGCTTGAAGATAAAAAATCTGCTCCCAACAGACCTCCCTTGTTTTTAAAACGATACTGCAAACCACAAACCCTGCTGTTTAAAAGGGCGGGTATATTTCCGTAAGAAGCACAGCTACCAAGGGCTATCACTACCTTAGCTGTTTCGCACAACCTTTTAATTTCCAGATCATCTTCATATACCGCCCCTTCAACTATTAACACGTCTAAATCCAATTTGCCACTCAATATATTTTCCACCACCTCTCTTTCATCGTTTAACGAAAGGGAGGGATGGTACAAAAGCTTAATTTTCTCAAAAAGTTTATCCAGATGCTCGTAGTTTAGAAAAGAGTGGGTGTTTCCACAGCACGTAAGTCTGTGTATCCAAAGAACGTTCATTTCAAAGCTCTCTTATTCATCCTAACCTTAAATCTAAGGTAGTCCAGCCAGTCTTCCAAGCCTTCCTTAGTTTTACAAGACAGCGCTATGATATCTATACCTGGTTTTACCTTCCTTGCGGACCTTATTGCACTTTCTATGGAGAAGTCAACGTATGGAATTAAGTCTATCTTTGTTATCACCAAAAGGTCTGCGTGTCTAAACATGACTGGATACTTCTCCGGCTTGTCCGCACCTTCTGTCACCGAAAGCAAAACCACGTTCAGGTGCGCACCCACATCGTAAGATGCGGGACAGACCAGGTTTCCCACGTTTTCTATAAAGACAAGGTCAAGGTCCTTCAGCGGAAGTTGGTGTATGCCCTTATGAACCATAAAGGCATCTAAATGGCAAGCGCTTCCTGTGTTTATCTGAACAGCTGGTGCTCCCTTATTTCTCACACGTTGGGCATCCAGATCTGTCTCAAGGTCCCCCTCTATAACACCTATCTTCAAGTTATCACCCAAAGCCTCTATCGTAGCCTCTATAAGGCTAGTCTTACCAGCACCGGGCGAGCTCATCAAGTTTATGGCATAAACACCATACTCTTCAAAATGCTCTCTATTTTCCTGTGCCTGTCTGTCGTTTGCATCAAGAACCTTTGTTAAGACTTCTACTACCTTCTTGTTTTCTTTGTGATTTTCTCCACCGCATCCACACTCTTTGCACATAACCTTTCCTCCGAATGATTGTTCGTTAAAATAATTTAGGAGGATCTGATAAATTTTCAACGTTAAACTATTCAGGAGGAGAAAGTTATGGAAACAAAGAGAGTAATCTACAACACACCGGAACACAAGGTTGTGTTCTTTGAAGAGCTAACCCCTGCAAGTGCGGTGCAGTCTAATCAGGTGTTAATAATTCACAAAAATGAGGGAATGCTCTTGGAGTTCCCCTCTGCATGGACAAATGTTCCATGCATACTCACCTTGAAGGTGAGCCCTGCCGAGGGTTTAGGGACTTCTAAAGAAGTCCCAAGGGAGCACTCCATCACCCTTAGCTCTCTCAAGATACCGCTTTAACGATACCTTGAGGAGTTCCTTTTTCGGCAGGCTCATACTTAAAACCTC
>CAZZKD010000250.1:0-3305 GCA_964655095.1 uncultured Thermocrinis sp. | reverse complement strand
GCAGACCTTATGGCAGATGATTGCTTACGCATTAATTCCAAAAGTTTTTTTCTGTCGTGACTGTTAAGTTGGAGTTTGAACTGCACGCTTACATACATCAGGTTTTTATTATAACTACTCAGCACTGCCTGAAGGATTTTTCGAACAACCTCTCATCTGTTTGACTTTGCTATGTAATCAATCATACTTGATATAACCCTATAGTGCGCTGGACTTATGTAGGTGAATCCAGAAATCCCCATTCTTTTTAGTATTTTCCTTCCCTCTTCGTCTTTGTGCATTTCCAACAGAGCTTTTCTTATGGCTTCTACCGTGGATTTGTCCAGCCTGTTGCTTGCCACAATGGGTGTGGATGGGAAAGGACCAAACCTTTGAATAACCTTCAAACTACTCACTAAATGAGGAGCCACCCTACTGGTGTGTTCATAGACTATACTATCCACACTGGCACCTTCCACAAAACCTTTATATACCGCGAGGATTGATTCATAGTGAGAATATGTGTAAATAAGAGGCTTAAAGAATTCAGATGGATTGTGTCCCAGTTTTAGAAGAAAGTAGGAGGGCGCTACAGAACCAGAATTGGATTTGGGATCCGAAAAGGCAAAGGGCTTTCCTTTAAAATCAAGTATGGACTTATAAGGTTTGTCCTTCTTGGTTATAACGTAGGAATAGTAGTGGGGTCCTTCGGAGGTCGTGGGGACTACAACTATGGAATAGCCAAACCTTTTGTGTCCTTCCACAAAAGGCGCTCCGCATATGTATGCCATATCTACCTTTCCACTGAAAAGGAAAAAATCCATCTCGTCATAAGATTTTGCAAATACTGGGTTGAAATTAAATCCTGTCCTGTTTGAAAGATAGTTTAAGAATTCTCTTATAGTCTTTAGATCTTCCCTGGTTATAACTGCAGTAAAACCTACGTTAATCTCCTTGCTCCAGACGATGAATGCAGCAAAAAGAAGTATGAGAAGTATCATGATAGTAATATAAGATATATTCAGATAAATTGATTGGGGTATAATACATTACCTATGGAATATGCCTTCTTTGAGGACTGTGTGGTTCCAGTTGAAGAAGCAAAGATCAGTATAAAGACAAATTCTTTTCACTACGGCACAGCCATTTTTGAGGGTATAAGGGCGTATTGGAACGAGAAAGAAGAGCAGCTTTACATACTCTTTGCCAAAGAGCACTACCAGAGGCTCATAAACAACTGCAGGGCTATGTTTATGGAGCTTAAGTACTCTGTGGAAGACCTGGTTAATATAACCAAGGAGATTCTAATAAAAAGCCAAGTAAGGGAAGATGTTTATATAAGACCTATAGCTTACTTTAAAGACCTTGCATTAACTCCAAAGCTTATTGGTTTTACTCCAACCGTAGCTATATACATTTACAAGTTTGGAAGGTATTTAGATACTTCAAAGGGGGTTAAGGTTAAAGTATCGTCTTGGATTAGGAATGACGACAACTCTATCCCTTCCAGGTGGAAGGTATCGGGTGCTTATGTAAATAGTGCTTTGGCAAAGACCGAAGCTCTCCTTGCTGGATACGATGAGGCTATAATGCTCAATCAAAATGGTTTTGTAGCCGAGGGCTCTGGGGAAAATATATTTATAATAAGAGGTAGAAAACTTATAACTCCATCATACTCGGAGCACATACTGGAAGGTATAACCAGATCTGCTGTTATAAAGCTTGCGAAGAATGAACTCGCGCTTGAGGTTGAAGAAAGACCATTGGCAAGAAGCGAGCTTTATGTGGCTGACGAGGTCTTTCTAACAGGAACGGCGGCGGAGATAACTCCTGTGATAGAGATAGATAACAGAAAAATAAACGGGGGGGAAGTAGGAATCATCACTAAGGAACTTCAGGAATTGTACTTTAAAGCTGTTAGTGGTAGGATAGATAGATACAAGGTTTGGCTCACACCTGTTTATGAAAAGTGAAACATACGAAGAGCTAAGGGAAAGATCCTACGAGTACCTGACATTAAACAGATTTCCCGGTACCAAGGAGCACAAAGAGGCAAAAAGCATTATAAAAAATCTTCTTAGGGAAAAGGGGATTCCTTTTGTGGAAGAAAATTTTTTAGTAAAAAAGCGTGTGCCAATTGGAGCCCACCTGGAGATAAACGAGCATTACATTAGAGCTTTTCCTTTTGTTGGAAGCTTAAGCGGGACTTTTGAGGGATACGTAAAGGAAAACTTTGTAGAGGGAGACATAGCCCTTCAAGAAGCAAAGAGCATAAACTTTGAACTCATAAAAAGCAAGAATGTAAAAGCGGTAGTATGCTATCTTAGTAGCTTGGACCATATATTCTACGGTGGGATACAAGAAGACCTGGCTATAGTCTCCATTAAAAAAAGCGACCTTCCAAAGGTAAAGGATTTTTATGCTAAACTTTGCGTGAAAAGTAAAGAAGAAGTTATCAGATGTAGCAATATACTGTTTGAGCTGGGGAAAGGCCCTGTAGTCTATCTGGTGGCTCACATGGACACAAAGCCAGAAACCTATGGAGCGGTGGACAATGGGCTGGCATCCTTCATGCTACCTTACATCTACCAAGAGCTAAGGGAGGACTTTAGGCTTCCGTTTAGGATCAGAGTTCTTATAACCGACTGCGAGGAAGTAGGTTTGGAAGGTGCAAAACATCACGTAAGCAAGGGGATAAAACACGCATACTATTGCCTAAACTTAGATGGTATAGGATGGAGCAGTCCAGCGATTATATACAAGGACAGCGATGGATACAACGATTACGAACTATCTGAAAAGTTTTATAGGATCGTAAAGCAGGTAGGCTTGGAAGCTCAGCTAAAGGCGGTCCCGTCTGCAAAAAGCGACCACATACCGTTCAAAAAGTTAGGGCTAAAAACTCTGTTTTTAAGCTCTCATCCACTCCCTATCAGACATACGATCTGCGACAATTACGACGCCATAGATTGGCAAATAGCAAGGCTTTGGTTTGTAGCTATTTTGCACTTTTTGAAAAACTTAGGAAGAACCTAAAACACAAAAGCTAAAACTGTCATATCCCCTAAGGCATAAAACCCGTGAGGCTCTTCCCTTTCGTAAAAAACATAATCCCCTTCTTTTAGCTCTACTGCGTTCCCTTCCGAACCTAAGAAAAATATACCCTTTCCAGAAAGGACTAAGGTTATAACTCTGTGAGGAGATGTGTGCAGAGGGACTTTCTGTCCTTCCCTTAGGCAAAACAGTATGGAGCGCAAACCGTCTTCATTTAGAAGCATCTTCTTCGTGGGCATAAGCTGGGAAAACTCCCTTTCAGAAGTAGAAAT
>CAZZKD010000249.1:0-8370 GCA_964655095.1 uncultured Thermocrinis sp. | reverse complement strand
GACCTTATGGCTGATGATTGCTTACGCCTTAATTCCAAAAGCTTTTTTCTGTCGAGGCTGTTTAGCTGGAGTTTGAACTGCGCGCTTACATAAATCTTAGGCTTTATTATAACTACTCAGCACTGCCTGAAGGATTTTTGAACAACCTCTTTAAGCCTCTTGACCACAAGTAAGTACTTATAAGCCAAAAGATCGAGAAGACCATTCCCATTGTAGTAAAAACCCAAATGCCGTGCTTTATGGCAAATCCCCCAAGAAGGCCGCCTAAAAAAGCTCCCAAAAACTGAACTGTGTTAAACAGACCTAAGGACAATCCCCTGAGGTCCCTATGGGTTAGCTTAGTAAGAAGGGAAGGAATTATGGGCTCTAAAACGTGAAAGCCTATCAGAAATAGAAAAAGAAGAATGATAGCACCGTAAAAAGAATTAAAAACCTGATAAATTAGAAAGCCAATACCTATAAGAGCCACTCCTAAAACAAAAACTTCTCCGAATTTTTTTCTCTTTTCTGCCAAGATAACCGCTGGAGCCATCAGAGCTAAGGACAGTGTTAAGGCTGGTAGGTATATTTTCCAGTGCTCTATTTTAGGCATACCGTATTCATAAACCAACTTATAAGGTACGGTGGTAAAGATCGCAACCAAAAAAGCATGCAAAATAGCTATTGAAAGGTTCAGAAAGATTTGATTTATGTCTGTTAGGACTATAAGGAAGTTTTTCAAAGATGGCTCTATCTCTCTGTGGTGATTCTTTGGTTCTGGAATAAAAAACGCTAAGTATAGAGTGGCCAGCAAACTTAGAAAGGCAGTAAGGTAAAATAAGACCGGCACGCCAACCATTCCTGCAATAACTGGAGCAAAAATCACACTAAAGGTAAAGACAAGACTGATGGAGGATCCTATTATGGCAAAAGCACGGGTTCTTACCTCCTCTCTGGTCAAGTCTGAAGAGAGGGCAGTCATGGCAGAAGAAACAGCACCAAAACCTTGAATAAACCTTGCCAAAATCATTATCCATATACCTTTGGCAAACCCTCCAAGCAAACTTCCCAATATGTATGTTATCATTCCCAAAATTATCACTGGCTTTCTTCCCACTTTGTCTGAAAGGTATCCAAAGGGTATTTGCAAAATGGCCTGCGCAAAGCCGTATATACCTATAGCAAGACCTATTAAAAAGGGTGTAGAACCTTCAAGATTTTTAAGATAAGGAGAGAGAACGGGCAATAAAAGAAAAAGCCCGAGCATCCTGGTTGCTACCGCAAAGGAGATCCCTAAAATAACTCTTTTTTCTTCCTTAGTAAGGTTTTTGGACATTTTGTATAATTTTACCAGTAAAATTTTAAAGATGAGAACGGTTTTATTTTTCTCCATTCTGGTTTTACTGTTCTCTTATTCGTGCGGTAAAGACATACAAACGGATAAGGGAGAAGGTAAAAATAAAATACCCTGTCGTGTGGTAAGGGTTATAGACGGGGACACTTTTACATGTACCTTAAAAGATGGAGAAGAGATAAAGGTTAGGATGATAGGAGTGGATACTCCAGAAACTAGGGAAAGCCCTAAGTTGGAAAGGGATGTAGATAGGACCGGATTGAGTAAGAGAGAGATCATAAAGATGGGAAAAGAGGCTAAAGAATATACAAAGAAGTTGTTGCCGAAGGGAGAGTTAGTTTATCTAGAACAGGATGTCCAACCTACAGATAGGTACGGTAGAGTCCTAGCTTACGTGTGGCTAAAGGATGGCAGAATGATTAACGAACTGTTGGTAATGGAAGGAATGGCCCAGGTTTACACTATACCGCCAAACATAAAATATCAAGAGAGACTTCTAAAAGCCCAAAAAAGAGCCATGCAAGAAGGAAAGGGATTTTGGAGCACAAGAAGACCTTAAGCTCCTTCTAGCTGATATATAAAGAACAGTCTTTGTATTTCTTCCAAGGACAATTCTTCAACCCTTTTTAGGGGATCTACTAAAGCTTTCTGTAGTAGATCCTCCGTAAGTTTATTCCTTAGAGTCTTTCTTCTGAAGGAAAAAAGCATAGTCAGAAACGCTTTGTATTTCTTTAGATCTATCTTTGTTTTATTTTCCTTTCTGACAAGCTTTATAACTGCAGATTGAACCTTTGGTGGGGGTAGGAAAAATCTGGGTGGCACTGTCATAACGTAGTTGATCTGGAAAATAGTATTAACAAAACAGCCAAGCCAAGAAGAGCACTTTATGAGCTTCTCCGCAACTTCCTTTTGGACCATAAAGACTGCCAGCTTTACACAATGGTGGCAGAATACTGTTCTCTCAATTATAAGGCTTGCCACATTGTAGGGTAAATTTCCCAAAAGTATTAATTCCTTTCCAAGTTCGCAATAATGGAACTCTGAAGCGTCCGCGTGATGGATCCTTAGCCTTTCATCTTCCAACTTTTTTAATTCGTTGATCATCTCTGGGTCTATTTCTATGCAGTGGAGTTCTTTGATAGGAGTTTTTAAAATCTCTTTTGTTAGGCTCCCAGTACCTGGACCTATCTCTACTACTACATCTCCATCTCCCAACTCCGCCACATCCAAGATTTTCTTAGCTACGCCTGCGGAAATTAATAAATGTTGTCCATAGCGCTTTTTTAAGCGCACTTTAACTCTCCTTCTAAGTTTTAGCATTTTATCAAGTTTAAACGCTAAGTTGTGTTATAATGAATGTTTTCAAATATGGAGGTAAAGCCATGAGTAGTTTAATACAGGAGATAGAAAAAATATACACTCCAGCCAAAGAGTATCCAGAGCTAAAGGTAGGAAATACAGTCAGAGTTTACTACAAAATAGTTGAAGGGGATAAAGAGAGAATACAGCCTTTTGAGGGTGTGGTGATAAGAATAAGGGGGTCCGGCCTGGGCAAGACCTTTACAGTTCGTAAAGAATCGTATGGTGTAGGTATTGAAAGAACATTCCCATACTATAGCTCCAACATTGAGAAGATAGAGCTTGTTAAGTATGGTAAAGTACGTAGGGCCAAGCTCTACTTCCTTAGAAAATATAGGGGTAAAGAGGCACTTGGTAAGGTAAAGGAAATAAAAGCTTGGGAAATAAAGAAAAAATAATGCTAAACTGGGAACTCCCTTTCTGGGAGAAAGGACTAATAGTGGCGGGTGTAGATGAGGCGGGAAGGGGCCCTCTGGCAGGTCCTGTAGTCGCCTGTGCGATAATTATTCCCCCTTTTACAGAAACTTTCTTAAAAGGCGATTCAAAAAAGATGTCTGAGAAGGAGCGAGAAGAAGCGTACGAATACATAAAGCAGATAGCTTTGGCTATAGGTACAGCAGTAGTGGATAGCGTGGTAATTGATAGGCTAAACATCCTAAAAGCTACAAAATTGGCGATGGAAAGGGCTCTGCAGGATCTAAAAACTAAGTTTGATGTAGTGATCACAGACCATGTTAGGTTAGAAAACTATAACTGCATACCTCTAACAAAAGGGGATGAAAAGAGTCTTAGCTGTGCGTGTGCCTCTGTAGTAGCAAAGGTGCTAAGGGACAAAATTATGGATCATTATCATCAGATCTTCCCTCAGTTTAACTTTCAAAAAAACAAAGGTTATCCAACTAAGGAACACATTGAAAAGCTTGGAAAGTATAAACTGACCCCAATACACAGAAAGAGCTTTATGCCTATAAAGCAAATGGATATATATGCACAAACCCGTTCTTCTTGAAGAAGCTACAGATTTGCTTTTGGGAGGTGGTGGAAAGCTCTTTGTAGATTGCACCGTAGGGCTTGGGGGGCATGCAAAAAGAATACTGCAGAAAAACCCACAGGCATTTCTCATAGGTATAGACAGAGATCCTTTTGCCTTAGAAATTGCAAAGGAAAACCTAAAGGAGTTTGAAAGAAGATTTAGCCTATACAAAGCTAATTATTCCGATTTTGACTTAGTTTTAAAGGAGGAGGGTATAACGCTGGTTGATGGTTTTTTGTTTGATCTGGGTGTATCCATGTATCAGCTAAAAAGCCCAAGGGGTTTTTCTTTCCAGAGGGATGATCCGTTGGACATGAGGATGGATCCAGAGGATAGACTAACAGCCTATGAGGTGATCAACAGATATTCAGAAAAGGAATTGGAGAGAATAATAAGAGAGTATGGGGAGGAAAAGAAAGCAAAAGCTATTGCCAAAGCTATAGCTCTGCAAAGGATTAAGAAGCCAATAGAAACCACGAAAGAGCTTGCAGATATAGTACTTTCAGTCTTGAAAAGGCGGGGGAAAATCCATCCCGCCACCAAAGTGTTTCAGGCTATAAGAATAGAGGTAAATAGAGAGTTGGAACATTTAAAAATAGCTTTGGAAAAAGTGCCAACCTATTTGAGAAGTGGTGGCAGGTTAGTAGTCATCTCTTTTCACTCTCTTGAAGATAGAGTAGTAAAACTCTTTTTCAAAGAACATGCCAATCAGTTTAAAATCCTTGCTAAAAAGCCGATAACTCCAAAAAGAGAGGAAGTAATGCAAAACCCAGCAAGCAGGAGTGCTAAACTAAGAGCGGGGATGAAGATATGAGGTATATTGTTTTCTCACTCATGCTTATAGCTTTGAATCTTTTTTATTCCGCTTATTCTATAAAAGTGGCTAAGGAATACGTCAGCAAAATTGCGGAATTGAAAAGAGAGTCGGAAAAAAACCTATCCTTAAGAGTAAAGTATTTAAACGTAGTAAACTACCCACAAGCAAAGAAATGGACAAAGGAAAGGGGTTTTATTCCCATAATCTGGGAGAAGGTAAGTTTAATAGACTAAATTCTTTGCTCTTCCAAAGTTAATGCCAGTAGACTTATTACCCTGTTGCCTTCCATTTTATCTACCACAAATTTATATCCACCATATTCAAACTCATCCCCCTCTTCTGGAACTTTGGCAAGGTTTTTCATAACAAAGCCCCCAATTGTGTCATATTCATAATCTTCTGGAAGTTCAATCCCTAGCCTTTTGGAAACAGTTTCCACATCAACCCAACCGTAAATCTTATAAACTCCCTTACCAACTTGCTGAAAGTCCTTTTCCCAACTCTCTGGGAATTCTTCAAAGAGAAATTCAAGTATGTCTCCTATGGTTATTATACCGGCAAGCTCACCGTGCTCGCCCACTACGATAACCATTTGAGAGTTATTTGTGCGCATCTCTACTATTAAATCTCTCAAGGTCATTACTTCAGGAACTATTAGCGATTCTTTTCTGAATTCCTTTAACTTTTTGTTTAGGTTTTTTTCAAAAGGGACAATTTCCTTTACAATAACAATACCGGTAATGTTGTCCGGGCTTTGGGAATACACTGGAATTCTACTGTGCTTTCTTTCTATGATTTCTGGATATACTTCTTGCACAGTTTTTTCTTCATCCAATAGGAAAAGGTCTGGTCTTGGTGTCATAATCTCCTTAGCTGTAGTTTCTTTTATAGATATAGCCTTTTCTACCATCTTTTTTTCTTCTTCACTGAACAACCCTTTTCCATACCCCATGTCAAATATATCCCAAAAGATCCTTTCCTTATCCATACTCTCATCTCCATCGGTCATAGGTAAAAGATTACGAACTGACCTACTGAATAGAACTCTCAGAGGGTAAAGCAAGGTATGTATTAAGTAGAAAGGCACTGAGTAAAACAAAGATAAACGTGTGGCAAAGTGTAAAACTATGTTTTTTGGTAAAACTTCACCAAAGATAAATATCAGAAAACTTACAAGCAACGCAGAAAGGGTAGCCCCACCCTCTCCAAAGCGGGATACGAATAACTTTGTTCCATAAGCTGAAAGGAGCACATTGACTACTTCATTTCCTATAAGGATAGATAGCAAAACTTCGCGAGGTTTTGAAAGAAGTTTATTTGCTAAGTTATAGAGTTTACTTCCGGAGTATTTCCTCAGAAGATACCGATTAGCACCAAAGAAGACCACCTCTGACGAGGAAAAGAAACCAGAAAGATATAAAAGGAATATAAACAAAACCAGCTCAGTATATATTGCAACAAACGAGTCTTCCATCTATGAGTGCCTCCCTTAGTTTTGTCCTGCATTCTTCCATCCTATGCTCGCACAGAGGATAAAAGGGACAAACCTCTTCTGTATGAGTTTCCGATTCAGAAGCTTGTATAGTTTTTCTCTGAGAAGGATGCTCTGCGGGTATGTTCTGTATAACATACTTAGTATATGGATGTAGAGGTGTTTTCAAAACCTGCTCCTTTGTCCCCAACTCTAAAAGTCTGCCTTTATACAGGACTGCCACTCTATCTGCAACGTACTCCACAGACCTTATATCGTGCGTTATCAAAAAGACAGACACACCCTTCAACTTCAGCTTTAAAAAGAGCTCGAGAATACCTTTTCTGAGGCTTGCATCTAAAGAAGCAGTTGGTTCATCAGCCACTAAAAGCTTTGGTCCCAACACAGTAGCCCTTGCTATGGCAACTCTTTGCTTTTGACCCCCAGACAATTGATAGGTTTTCCTGTGTAGATACTCTTCACTCAACCCAGCCTCCAAGAGAACATTTAGAATTCTTTCCTCTCTCCCTTTGTATCCATGAACTATTAAAGGTTCCTCCAATGTTTCTTTTACACTCATACGTGGATTTAAAGAAGAAGCCGGATCTTGAAAAACTACAGAAACGTAGCGTGTGTACTCCTTGCCAAAGTTTGAAATTTCTACACCATCAAAAAGAATTTCACCTTTGGTGGGTTTTTCCAACCTTAAAACGAGCTTTCCCAAAGTAGTTTTTCCAGAGCCAGACTCTCCTACCAACGCCAATATTTCTCCAGCTTTAACTTGTAAACTAACATCCCTGAGGGCGAAAAAATTTTTGGTTTTAAAAGGACCCACATGCAACCTGTATGCCTTGCTTACGTTTTGGATGGACAAGAGATTCATATTGTTCTAGAGAAGCTAAATTCTTTCTTCTTTGGTAAGTATTGATCAAAGACCATGGCTATGTTTCTTATTAAAAGGCGTCCCACCGGCAATACCTTTATGGATCTGTCTTTAATCTCCAAAAGCCCATCCTTTTCCATATCCCTAAGCCTGAGAAGCTCCTCCTCAAAATGATCTTCAAAGGATATGCCAAAGGTTTTTTCTATCTTATTAAAATCGCATCGGAAGTTGCACATAAGGTCCATGATAACCTCTCTTCTAATGAGATCCTCTTGGTTTAACAGGTACCCCCTCATGGTGGGAAGGTCTCCCTGATCCAAAGCCAAATAGTATTCTCTTATTGTTTTATAGTTCTGAAA
Source organism: uncultured Thermocrinis sp. (assembly GCA_964655095.1). GTDB lineage: Bacteria > Aquificota > Aquificia > Aquificales > Aquificaceae > Thermocrinis. The sequence continues at coordinate 1,115 of CAZZKD010000249.1, read as the reverse complement.
GTAAGCATCGTGTAGCATGCCTATGGATGTGGCACCTATACCAATTAGGTCCACGCCCTTTTTGGTAGTATATCCTTGAAAGTTCCTCCAAAGGGTTCCATCTTGTTGGGCTAAGGATAGCTCGTCCTCCGGCTTTGCGAAATGATCCATACCAATGTATAGATAACCTGCTTTCTGAAAGAGTTCTATGCTCATCTCTAATATGGTCAGTTTGTCTTCTGGAGGGGGTAAGGTATTTGGGTCTATTTTTCTTTGCAGGGGCTTTAGCCATGGCACATAAGCAAAGTTATAAACTGCCAACCTGTCTGGGTCAAGCTCTATGGTTTTCTCTATGGTCCTTTTAAATTTTTCTGGTGTTTGATAGGGAAGCCCGTATATGAGGTCTATGTTTATGCTTTTAAAGCCAAGGTCTCTTAATCTCTTCATAACATCTTTCATTAGAGACTCTGGCTGTATTCTGTTTATTGCCCTTTGCACATCTTCGTCCAAGTCTTGCAGTCCCATGCTTACTCTGTTAAAACCCAACTCTTTTATTGTCTCTAACTGACCCTCCGAAAGATACCTAGGGTCTATTTCTATGCTTATCTCACCCTCTTTATCTATAAGGAAGGCTTGACTTAGCTTAGTGTATAGCTCCCTCATTTCATCGTTGGTCAAAAAGTTTGGAGTGCCACCACCCCAATGAAGCTGGACCACAGGCCTAGATAAGTCAAGATACTGACTGACAAGGTCTATCTCTTTATATACGTAATCTAAGTATCTTCTGGAGACATCTTTCCTGTGGGATATGATCACGTTGCAACCACAAAACCAGCAAGCGCTCTCGCAGAAGGGAATGTGCACGTAAATAGAAAGCGGTCTTTTCTTGCCATTGCTCTCCAGCAGTTTTTTCTTATAATCCTCTTTTCCAACCCCAGCGTTAAACTCTGTGGCAGGCGGATAGCTTGTGTATCTTGGTCCAGGTTTATCATACTTCTCTATTAGCTCTTTGTTAAAAATCGTTCTCATAAGTTTATTAATTTATGCCTTTAAAGGTGGCTTTGTCCAATTATTCACCCAGTATTCCTGGATATAGTCCCCCCAAAGCCAAAGGGAACTAACCCTACTGCTCTCCT
>CAZZKD010000248.1:0-7597 GCA_964655095.1 uncultured Thermocrinis sp. | reverse complement strand
ACCCACAGGCTTATAATATAACACAGTGAAAAACAAAATGCAAGGAATTAGAGAAGCGGGTATGAATTTTTGGACAAAAACATTCGATGAATAAACACTATCTTTTAAAGCGATTATCTTTAATCCTATGATACCTTCTGATAAACTCGGGAGAGAGCTAAGAGACCTAAGGATATCCCTAACCGACAGATGTAATTTTAGGTGTAATTTTTGCATGCCCGAAGGGCAAGAATATGAGTTTTTCAAAAGGGAAGAGATACTCAGCTTTGAGGAGATAGCAAGGGTTGTGCGCATAGCAAAAAGGCTTGGGATAAAGAAAGTCAGACTTACTGGAGGTGAGCCTCTACTTAGAAGACACTTAGAAAAGCTCGTAGGTATGATAAGGGAAGAAGTAGAAGATATAGCACTTACGACCAACGGTTTTCTTTTGAAGGAGAAGATCAAAGACCTCTCCTTGGCTGGTCTGAAAAGAGTTACCGTAAGCCTTCCCTCTCTCAGAGATGACAGGCTATCCTACATAGTGGGGAAAGATGTAAAGGTAAGCCAGATTTTGGAGGGCATACAAAGAGCTGTTGAGGTTGGAGTTTGGGTAAAGGTTAATGTGTGCGTGGTTAAGGGTATCAATGAGGATGAAATCGTGGATTTTATAGAGTTCTTCAGACCGCTGGGTATAGAGGTTAGGTTTATTGAATTTATGGACGTGGGAAATCTTAACGGTTGGTCTTTGGAGAAGGTCTTTTCCGCAAGGGATATACTGCAAGCTGTATCAAACCGTTATATAGTCCAGCCTTTAGGAAAGGCTAAGAAGGGTGAAACTGCAGATAGGTTTTCTTTGGAGGATGGATATGCCTTCGGCATAATAGCCTCTATAACTGAGCCTTTTTGCGGTGATTGCAATCGCCTGAGATTGACAGCAGACGGAAAGCTTCTAACATGTCTTTTTGCTTCCAATGGATACGATCTTAAAAAACTTCTCAGATCTGGAGTAGAGGATGAACAGATAGAGAGTTTCATAAGGGCTATATGGGAAAATAGAGTTGATAGGTATTCAGAAGAAAGGCTTGAGCTGTTAAAGAAAGGTAGAAAGCCTAAGAAGATTGAGATGTTCAAGATTGGGGGCTAAGGTGAAGAAGGATAAGGCTGTCTTTGTCTGTCAGGAGTGCGGATACTCTTCTTATAAATGGTTTGGAAAGTGTCCATCCTGTGGTGCTTGGAACAGCATGGTTGAAGAAAGGGAAAGAACCACTCTGAAATACACAAACAATGTGGAGTTATGCAGGCCTCTGCCCCTGTGGAACGTTGAGGAGAGCGAAAGGTTTTCCACAGGCTTTAGCCAGCTTGACAGCACTCTCGGTGGTGGTACAGTAAAAGGTCAGGTAGTGCTTATAGCTGGTGAGCCGGGCATAGGAAAATCTACTTTACTCCTGCAGTTAGCAGAAAGATACTCAAAGAACTACGGAAAAGTGGTGTATGTTTCTGGTGAAGAGTCTGGCTCTCAGGTAGCCATGAGGGCAAAAAGGCTGAATATAGTGGGAGAGGGGTTATACATACTGCCAGAAACCAATTTGGGAAACGTGCTGGACGCTTTGGAAGATTTAAAGCCCAGCTTATTGATAGTAGATTCGATCCAGACTATCTACTCTACCGAGCTGGAATCTGCACCTGGTTCTGTTTCTCAAGTCAGAGAATGCGCCTACATGCTTGCGCAAGCTTGCAAGAAAAAAAATATTCCTTTATTCATAGTAGGTCAGATTACTAAGGAAGGAAGTATAGCAGGTCCTAAGGTTTTGGAGCATTTGGTGGATACTGTGCTATACTTTGAGGGGGAGAGGTTTAGTTTCTACAGGGTGTTAAAGGTTGTGAAAAACAGGTTTGGTGCCAGTGGAGAGGTGGCGGTCTTTAAGATGACGGACAAAGGTTTGGAAGAGGTGCCAGAGCCTTCAGCCCTTTTTCTCCAAGAAAGGACAGGAAGTCCTGGAAGCGTAGTTTTCCCACATGCAGAAGGAAGCAGACCTGTTCTTTTGGAAGTCCAAGCCCTAACCATAGATGCCATCTATACCACTCCACAGAGAAGGTCTCAGGGCTTTGACATAAACAGACTTGCCCTAATACTAGCAGTTCTTGAAAAGGAAGCTAAAATATTTACCAGAGATAAGGACGTTTTCATAAACGTGGTGGGGGGTATGCAAATAGTGGAGCCTGCAGGAGATTTAGCGGTAGCTTTGGCGGTTTGCTCTTCTGTAAAGAGCGTGTCCCTTGGAGATGTGATGGTTTTTGGGGAGTTGGGGCTTGGTGGAGAGGTAAGAGCGGTGCATTTTCCAGAGCTTAGACTCCAAGAAGGTAAAAGGTTTGGCTTTAACAAGGTGGTTTTGCCAAAAAGTTGCGCCTTTGAGATGGATGGAATGGAAATATACGGAGTATCCCACATAAGAGAAGCCATAGACCTTCTGCTATGAAACTTCTACTCGTAGAAGACGATAAACTGCTGGGAGAGAGTTTAAAAGAGTTTTTACAATCAGAAGGTTTTACTGCAGATTGGGTTTGGGATCCAAGAGAGGTTTTAGACCTTTTAGAGGTAAGCGCCTACGATGTGATTGTGCTTGACCTTATGATGCCACATATAAGGGGGGAGGACCTGATAAAGAGGATCAGAGAAAGAGACAAAGAAACATCAATACTGGTTTTAACCGCAAAGCACAGGATTGAAGATAAACGCACCTGCTTTGAGCTTGGAGCAGACGATTATCTGACCAAGCCTTTTGAAATGGAAGAGCTAATATTGAGGATAAAAGCACTCTACAGAAGGAGAAACCCATACGATGTGATAGTGATAGGAAACGTGGAAGTTTGTATAAGCAAAGAAGAGGTAAAGGTGGGAAATAAGGTTGTTCCTCTCAGCAGAAAAGATTGGCTTATTCTCAAGCTTTTGGTGGAAAACAGAGGCAGTTATGTGTCTCAGGAAAAGATCCTCAGCTACGTTTGGGGCGACGAACCTGTAGGAGAGGATGTGGTAAGAGCTCACATAAAAACTCTCAGAAAACTTTTGCCCGAAGGATTCATACAAACCATGAAGGGAAGAGGATACAGGGTTGGGTGAGAGGCTAAAACTTACAATTGCCTTCGCTTTGCTCTTAACTGTAAGCTTTTTGGCACTGAATACGCTACTTTTCTTTGAACTAAAAAAGAACGCAGAGGAAAGCACCTACTACAAAGCTTATGCCCATTACTTACTTTATTCAATCAATCCAAACCACAGAGGGGATGAGGACTTTATACTATCAGAGCAAATTCCAAGAGGTTTTGCCTATGCCTTTAACCATCCAAGGGATCAGTTTAAAAACGTTTACGTGATAGTTAGAGAAGGGTATTTTACAGAAAACATAAAACCCGGTATAAAGAAGATCCTTGCTATGCAGTTTTTGTTAATTTTTTCCCTGATAGCGCTCTATCAGATAGTTTTGGAGATCTTGTGGAAGAGGGTGGAAGAGGGTAGAGAGTTCAGCAAAGCCTTAGTTCAGTCTCTTACTCATAAGCTTGGAAATTTTATATCCGTTCAAAAAACTAACCTAAGCCTTCTTAAAAGGTCATACGCACCTCAAGCCTTGGATAGGATGCAAAGGAGTATAGAAAAGCTTGAAAAGGACGTGGGTTTGATTTTAAGACTCTCACAGGCAGAGGTAGAGCCACACAGAGTTTGGATAAACCTAAGGCAGAGCTTGGAAAATACGATAGATTTTCTGAAAGATGACCTTGAAGGTAAAAGACTTCTTTTAAGATGTAGAGAAGACCTTTATCTGCTTGCGGACCAAAGGGAGCTGGAAGACGTTCTTTACAATCTGATAAGCAACGCCGTAAAGTATTCAGTCAGCTTCATAAACATAAGGGCTATGCTTTACAAAAGCAGATTAATTCTGACTATCCGGAACGATTTTTTAGACACCACTGGAAAGGGCATGGGACTTGGTCTTAAACTTTTGGAAAAACATGCCAAAAGAATGGACGGAGAGCTGACCATCAGAGTGAGACAGAAATACAACGTGCATGTTTGCTTCAGAAGGTTTAAAGTATAATCTTACTATGAACTTTATCAGAGTGCGACTTATCTATCCGGAAGATAAGGTAAAGGAACCTTTGCTCTGTGCTCTGTGTAAGAACTTTGACGTTGTGGTGAATATAAGGACCGCTAAAGTATCTAAGGATGCTGGGATATTGACTGTGGAGATTGATGGGGAGGTGGAGGAAATAGACAGGGCTATAAGGTTCCTGCAAGAGAAGGGAGTTATAGTTGAGCCTATAGAAGGGCAGATATTCACAGAATGAAGGTCTCTGACTTAGGTGAGTTTGGACTGATAGAGCACCTTAAAGCTAAGTTTTCTCTGGCGGAGGTGGGAGATGATACCGCATGCGTGAAGCTTGCGGATGGGGAAATGCTCCTAACATGCGATACCCTCTTGGAAGGAAGGCACTTTTTGCCCTTTTATCCCCTATCTGCGGTAGGATGGAAGGCTGTTAGCGCCACGGTCAGCGACATAATAGCCAACGGGGGAAAACCTCTTTACCTACTTGTATCTCTTCTTCTTCCGGATGTGGAGTTAAAAAAAGTAGAGGAGCTCTACGAAGGTATGACAAAAGCGTGTGAGTTTTACGAAACTAAAATAGTGGGGGGCAACGTGGTAAAGGCGGAGAAGCTCGGATTGGACCTTTTTGCCATGGGACAGACAGAGAGGTTCGTGGGCAGGAGCTCTGCAAAGGCTGGAGATGGTGTGTTCGTGAGTGGAACTTTGGGAGACTCCTTGGCTGGACTGGAGCTTCTTTTGATGGAAAGGAAAAATTACGAAGACTTTGAGCTAAGGCTTATAGAAAGACACCTAAGACCTACCGCAAGGATAGACTACCTTAGGCACATATCAAAGTATGCCAACGCCAGTATGGACATAAGCGATGGGCTCGCGTCGGACATCAGACACATGGCAAAAAGAAGCGGTTTAAGGGTTAACATCTTCAGGGAAAAGATTCCCCTTTCAAAGGAACTTTACGAGTTTGCAAAAAAACACGGAAAGGATCCATACGCTTACGCCCTAAAGGGAGGAGAGGACTACCAGCTTCTATTTACCCATCCACCAGAGAAAATAAACCCTTTCCTGGACATGACCCAGATAGGCTACGTGCAGGAAGGGGAGGGCGTTCTTGTAGATGATAAACCTTTGGAGGAGTATGGCTTTGACCACTTCAGAAGTTAAAAGCAAAGTGCTTATAGTGGAGGATGACAGGGGAGTAGGTATAAGCCTAAGGACCATTCTGGAAGAAGAAGGCTACGAGGTAGAGCTGGTAGATTTTATGAAAAAGGCAAGAGAATTGGTTCAAAGGGAATACTTTCACGCGGTCCTTTTGGACCTGTGGCTTCCCGATGGGAATGGCCTGGACTTTATAAAAGAGCTAAAAGAATACCTTCCCATGTCCCCAATAATCGTAATAACCGGACACGGAAAGACGGAGCATGCGGTAAGGTCCATAAAGGAGGGAGCCTTTGACTTTCTGGAAAAACCCTTTTCTATGGAAAAACTGCTTTTGACTTTAAGGAAAGCCCTTGAGCTTTCCTTTGCACCCTCGGAAGAAGAAGACATAGTAGGAATAAGCAAACCCATAATGGCCCTCAAGGAGCTGATAAATAAGGTGGCAAAAAGTAGTGCAAACGTTTTGATACTCGGAGAGAGTGGTGTGGGAAAGGAGCTAGTAGCAAGGCGTATTCACAGGCTTTCTCAGAAAAAGAACTTTATAGACCTAAACTGTGCCAACATTTCTGACGATCTGTTTGAGTCAGAGCTCTTTGGTTACGAAAAAGGCGCTTTTACCTCTGCGGTTTCAAGAAAACACGGAAAGTTGGAGCTTGCACACGATGGAACGCTGTTTTTGGACGAGATAGGAGACCTAAGTCCCAAATCTCAGGCAAAGCTTTTGAGAGTTTTGGAAACCAAGCAATTTAGCAGACTTGGTGGAAATCAGGTGATAACTTCAAACTTTAGATTAATAAGCGCATCAAACAAAAACCTATCGGAAATGGTAGAAAAGGGCCTATTTAGAGAAGACCTCTACCACAGAATATCAACCATAGTCATACAGGTGCCCCCTCTTAGGGAAAGATTAGAAGATATACCGATTTTGGTTGAACACTTCCTCAAAAAGTATGCCTGTAGGAAGGTATTTACTGAGGAGGCTTTAAAAGTTATAAAAAGCCAGCGCTGGAGAGGAAACGTAAGGGAGCTGAAAAACTTTGTAGAAAAGCTCTGCATACTTCACGAAGGAGAAGAGGTTTCAAAGGCTGATGTAGAAAAGTTTCTTGGAGTAGGCTACGAGGAGGACCTAAGTTTTCTGTTCTCGGAGCAAGACCTGCGCACCGCCAAACAGGCTTTTGAAAAGCTGTTCATCCAAAAGAAGCTAAGAGAGTATAACAACGACGTAAAAAAAGTAGCCCAGGTTATAGGCATAGACCTTTCCAATCTATACAGAAAGATAAAGCTTTACAGAATAGAGGTTTAAAATTTACTACATGGAATGGTTTTGTCCAATAATTCTGCTATACTTCCCTGCTAACAACACTGCTGAATAATTATAAGCCACGTAAACCTACAGAGGATATGCGAATAATTCTCGTGAGGAGAATAGCTCTATGCCGTGTTATACTAACAGGTAATGTTTGTTAGCGTCCAGTTCAAGCTGGAATTTGAAAACAAAGAAAACAAGGAGAAAGTCCTATCCCTTATGCGTTTGCAAAGTTCTGTCGTTAGGTTTATTTACAACCGTCTGAAGGAAGGAAAAACAAAAACGGAAGCCTATCAACTGGTTAAAGAAAAGTTTAATAAAGAAAAGTTTAACCTTCCAGCTTGGTACGTATCTTCCGCAATCGTAAAAGCTAATTCCTTGCCAAGGGATAAAACAGTAGTCTTTGGTGGCAAAGTTCTTTTTGAAAAGCTTTGCAAAAACCACCTGCAAGGCAAAGCAAGAGAAAAACTAAAAAAAGAGTGGAAAGAGAAAAGACAGGGGAATTTGATAAGCGTTGGCTCCAAACACGAAACGCACAAAGGTAATCTTTGTATGCGATTTGAACAAAAGGAAGAAAACCTTTATTTGAGAATAACTACAGGAGAAAGGGAATTTATCTATGCAAAAGTCAAAAGAGAGCCAAGCAATAGCAAAGATAAGTGGAACACCTTTTTGGCTATGCTTTGGGAAGCTTGGAAAAGTAAAAACTACTTCCCATACACGGTAGAGCTAAAGCTAAGGGACGGAGAGATTTACGGAAGTGTTTCTTTTGAAGTTCCCACACCTGAAGTATGGCTAACCAAAGAGTATGGAGTAATAGCCATAGACACAAACGCAAGCCCATTGCATTTAGCTTTAGCAGAGGTTAGCCCTGATGGAAATCTTTTGAGCTATCAAAGTATTAGCTTACACGAGTTTATCAGCTATTCAAAAAACAGAAGGGACTACGAAGAGTGGATTTTGGCACATAGAATAGTGGAAATAGCAAAAGAGAAAGGAAAAGCAATAGCTATAGAAAACTTAAAGAAAATCAATCGTGGTTATCGTGGGGATGGGA
>CAZZKD010000247.1:0-1798 GCA_964655095.1 uncultured Thermocrinis sp. | reverse complement strand
TACCAGCCCTCTTGGGCGGTTTTTTGGTGTGTGCGGTAGATGAAGAAGTTCATTATCAAAAACTTGACTTTCCAGAAGATATACGAATAGTTGTTTGCATACCAGACTTTGAGCTTTCAACCAAGAAGGCAAGGGAAGTTCTAAGGAAGGAAATCTCTCTAAAAGACGCGATTTACAATCTTCAGAGGGCAAGCCTATTGGTCAGCAGTCTTTGTAAGAGAAATTATCATCTGCTAAAAGAAGCTGTGAAGGATAGACTGCATCAACCATACAGAAAGGAGCTAATTCCAGGCTTTGATGATGTGGTGGAAAGTGCCTATTCTTCTGGAGCATTGGCGGTGTTTTTAAGTGGTGCTGGTCCTACCGTGGCATCCTTTTGTTTAGATGGAGAAGATAGAGTAGGATCAGCTATGGTATCTGCCTTTGAAAAACACGGCATATCTGCGAGCTACATGTCTCTTTCGGTGGATAAAGAAGGTGCGGTCTTTACCAAACTTCCAGCTTGACTGGTTTAAGAGCGATAACCTTAGGTAGGACCTCTCTTAGCTGTTTGTTGCTTACCTTTATGAAAGTCTCCAATATATTTCCGTAGATCCTTGTTTTGAGGTTTGGGATAGATTCTAATGCCTTTGTTCTGTCCTTTGTAAAAACCGCAAGTATGAGTTTTGAGAAGGGCGGAAGGTTCTCTTCTTTTCTTCTTTCCAGTTCTGCTTCCAAAAAATCCTCTCTTAGGTAATTTTCTATAATCTCCCTTTCCAAAAAGCTCTGAATGTAAAGGCTTTTTTCCGCTATGGCCCTTGCCCTGTGGATGTATTTCCAAAAATCCTCTTCTGCGTTTATGCTCGGAACAGACAGAATGTTGTCTCCATGAACCAAGAAGACCTTTTTATAAACTCCCGATAAAGAAGGTTTGGTATCAAAGTGTATGCTCTCCCTTAAAAGTCCAGACCTTTCTATCTCTTCCATAACTCTCTCTATACCAAATCCGTAGTGAATCACACTCCCTCCGCAGTGGGTGCATTCTGCCTGTCCCCTCCAATGACATCTTGTGCAGTATATGTTTGTGTCTGCTCTGCTAAACGTCAAAAAGGTCTTACATCTTGGACATTCTACCAAAAAACCACACCTTTGACAGTAAACGTAAGAGTATCCAGTTTTTCTTACCAAAAGTAAAGAATTATCATCAAGCTCAGAAAGAAGTTCTTGGGAAACAATCTCCTCTGGCTTTCTCTTTAAGATCCTAACTTCTGCGGAGTAGCCCAAGCGTTGTATTTCCCATTGATTACTCTTTATTCTTTGATAAACATCCACGCCAAGAGCACAGGTGTAATAAAAAAACTGACAACCATAGTATTTGTGCAGATGAAAAAGAAAGTTCCTCAGGTCTATGTATCCGTTCATTTTTGTATAGTGGTCGTCAAAGAGTACCACAGCGTGGAGGTTTTTAAACGGTACCATAAGCCCAAGCCTTCCGCTCAGAACTATCCTCCCCTCTTCCTGAGCCAAAAACCAGTTTTTAATAAACTGTCTTGGGCTTTCAAAGGATGATATAGAGATTACCCTATCTCCAAAGAAGGGTTTTAGTTCTCTCAAAAGGTAGTTAAGAGTAGGATTGTAAAAGGAAAATATGGCTAAGCTTTTTCCTTCTCCCAGAGCTTCTTCTATCAGCGCAAAAAGGCTTTCTGCAAGCCTTGAAAGGCTTCCAACCACCACCGTAGGCTTTTCCAGTTTTTTTACCAAAAAACCTCCACCCATCCTAAGCTCGGACCTTGGATTTATCGCAAAGTTCTGCATAAGC
>CAZZKD010000246.1:0-2431 GCA_964655095.1 uncultured Thermocrinis sp. | reverse complement strand
TACAGCGAAAAGGTTCTTGATCACTTTTTGAACCCAAGGAACGTGGGTGTTTTGGAGGATGCCAACGGGATAGGGCAGTGTGGAAACCCAGCCTGCGGAGACGCTATGCTGTTTACCATAAAGGTAAATCCAGAAACAGATGTTATAGAAGACGTAAGGTTTAAGACCTTTGGATGCGGTTCCGCTATAGCGGTCTCTTCTCAGCTTACCGAGATGATAAAGGGCAAGACAATAGACTATGCACTCAACCTTACTTACAAAGCCATTTTTGACGAACTTGGAGGCCTTCCCCCACAAAAGATCCATTGCACAAACCTTGGCTTGGAAACTCTACACGTGGCCATAAAGGATTACCTTATTAAACAGGGAAGGTTGGAAGAAGCGGAGCAAATTCCAGGGTGTTATGAAGAAGAAGAGGAGGAAAAGAGCGAATTTGAATTTCTGTCCCTATGAGTGATATAAAAACCCTTGCCCTCCTTTCTGGGGGGCTTGATAGTAGCTTAGCGATTAAGCTTATACAGGAGCAAGGTATTCAGGTCTATGCCCTCCACTTTTACACAGGCTTTTGCATAACCGAGCATAAAAGAATGCTTGGCATAAAGAAAGAAGATGGTTCTCATTACATAAACCCAGCCCTTAAAGCCGCAGTTCAACTCGACGTGCCGTTAGAAATAGTAGATATATCGGAAGAATACTTTGAAGTGGTGTTAAATCCAAAGTATGGCTATGGGGCAAATGTAAATCCGTGCATAGACTGTAGGATAATGATGCTGAAAAAAGCTAAGGAGATAATGCAGGAAAGAGGTTATCACTTTGTTATAACAGGAGAGGTCTTAGGACAAAGGCCTATGAGTCAAAGGATGAACACTCTCAGACTCATAGAAAAAGAATCTGGTTTGGAAGGCTACATTCTGAGACCGCTCTCTGCAAAACTTCTGCCACCTACCGTCCCGGAAAAGCTCGGATGGGTAGATAGAGAAAGGCTCCTTGGAATCAGTGGTAGAGGGAGGAAAGTACAGATAGAACTTGCTAAAAAATATGGCCTTGACTATGAACAGCCAGCTGGTGGATGCTGTTATCTGACCGATCCAAACTATGCCCTGAAGTTTAAAGAAACATTAAATGTAGAGGGAAGGATAACTAGGGAGGATTTGCTAATTCTGTCTGTGGGTAGACATCTCCGATTGCCTTCTGGAACAAAGCTTATTGTGGCAAGGAACGAAGGGGAGCTAAACTTTTTAAAAGGTTTTATAAACCGATACGGTTTTGCCAGAAGGGAAGACCAAAAGGGTACCTTGGTGCTTATAAAAGGCATGCCAACAGAAGAAGAGTATCCCATCATAGCGAGCATAGTGTGTAGGTACTCCAAAAAAGAACCCGCAACGGTACTTATAAAAATCGGAGATAAGGAAATTTGCCTTTGGGCTGAACCATTAAGCGAGGAAATTTTAGAAAGTCTTAAAATAATAAAGGAGAAGGTCCATGGAGTTGAGTGATATAAAGCCGGATGTAGTTCATGATGTGGTAGGGACATTCTGTCCAGTGCCTATATCAGAAACCGCAAAGATGATAAGGCAAATGAAAATAGGTCAGATTTTGGAGTTGATAGCAGATGATCCTGGCGTGGTAGAGGATATACCTGCCTGGTGCAAAACCACCGGGCAAGAATTCTTGGGTCTTTACGAAGAGGACGGTGAGTATCATCTTTTTATCAAGAAAGTAAAAGAGTTATGAAGGAAAGGGTGACCTTAGATACAAACTTGAAGGAACTCTTAGAAAGGTATCCCGATATAAGAAACATACTGTGGGATTATGGTCTTAATAGGTTAGAAGAGGAAGAACTGCTTGACGTGGTAGCGGATAAGCTAACAATAAAGGGTTTTTTTAGACTTATGGATTTGGATGAGGACGATCAGGGAAAAATTTGGTTGGAGATCCAAAATTTAATAAGAGAATCGGAGGAGTAAGATGGAAAAGGAAAGATTGAAAGAAGTAGAAAATGTGTTGGATAAGATAAGACCAGCCCTAAAAGAGCATCATGGGAATCTAAGGGTGGTGGATATAAAGGATGATGCGGTGTATCTTCAGTTTGAAGGTGGATGCACCGAATGTCCCATCGTGGACGCTTCCTTAAAGGATGTTGTGGACATTGCCCTTAAGGGCAATTTAAACTGGGTGAAGAAGGTAGAAATATCCATTCCAAAACACAGTATTTTATGAACATCTCCGGCAACACGTCCCTTTATGGAGTAGTGGGATATCCCGTAAAGCACTCCCTTTCTCCCCTGTTTCAAAATAGGCTCTTTGAGTATGTAGGTTTAAATGCGGTTTATGTTCCCTTTGAGGTAAAGCGGGAGGAGCTGAAAACCGCCTTTGAAGGTTTAAAAGCTCTGAATGTAAAAGGTATAAACCTAACCATTCCACACAAAGA
>CAZZKD010000245.1:0-2464 GCA_964655095.1 uncultured Thermocrinis sp. | reverse complement strand
AAAAGTGGTTATCAAAAGGAACAAAGGTGAAGGTGCCTATAGGGCAACAAAAAGAAATAACTGAAAACTATAAAACTTACATTGTAAAAAAAGGTGCTAAACTTGAGCATGTAGCAAAAAGGTTGGGTGTTTCAAAAGAGGAGTTGGAGAGGTTAAACCCAGAGCTAAAGGGCAAATGGTTAGAGAAAGGAACGGTTGTAAAGATACCTGTTAAGGATAGGGCTCGTGATGTGGCGTTGGCAGAGAAAGAGAACAAACCCCTTTTACCTCAAAAAACAGAAGAAAGAACATCAGACGAACATATTGATGTGAAAATTTCGAAAAACAGCTTGCCTTTGCCTGTAGAGGGTAACATTACGAAAAGCAACAGAGGAGTGAATATAATTGCAGAGTGTGGAACTCCGGTTAAAGCGATTGAGGAGGGGAAAGTAATATACAGTGGTGGCGACCTACAAGCCTACGGAAACATGATTATATTGGACCATGAAAAGTTTATATCTATATATGCAAATAATCAAGAAAATTTAGTAAAAAGAGGGGAACAAGTATCCAAAAACCAACAAATTGCATTGGTGGGAAGGAAAAACAACTCTGAGAACTGTGCGCTTTATTTTGAACTTAGAAATAAGGAAGGGATTCCTTTAGATCCTACGGAATATTTAAAAAACACTCAATAATTATTTCAACCTGTTTATGTAAATGATAGTTTTCTGCACGTTTTTTTCTATTTGCTTTATGGTCCTTATTTCATATATCTGATTGTCATTTTTTATAACTTTGGCCTTTTCTAACACGTCCCAAAGGCTTTTGAGCATATTATCAATGTCTCTCTTTCTTCTATTTGGTAGCACAAGGATAACCTCCATAGATAACGGTCCATCTAATGGATCGCCACTGTATTGTTGCTTAATTTCCCAGATAGCTCTTGCCTCCCAGTTTCTTATTCTGGGAGGTTTAAAAACTTTCCCTCCCTTTCTCCTTATGTATCTGTTGCCCTTTGGTACAGGAAGTGAGGAAAGATAGACCTCTATTCTCTTTTCTCCTTCACTCACCTACAAACTCAACCAACAGGTCCTGCTTTTTAGAATCCTTCACCAACACACTTACCAAGTCTCCCTCTTTCACTTCCCACTCAGTTTCCAGATAACAAACTCCATCTACCTCTGGAGCCTGAAGCCATAGCCTGCCAACCGGGACAATGCCCAAATCTTCGTCGTATCCATCCACTAACATCTTAAATCTTTTTCCCAGTAGCTCTTTATTTTTTCTTTGAATTATCTGATTCTGAAGCTCGTAGATAATACTTTTTCTTTTCTCCTTCTCCTCATCGCTCACCTTGTCTACCAATTGTTCTGCTGGAGTTCCTTCCTCTGCGGAATAGCTGAACACACCAACCCAATAAAAGTAGCCCCTTTCTACAAACTCTAATAGCTCCTGAAAATCCTCTGGACTTTCCTCTGGATAGCCCACTATAAAACTTGTTCTTATCACTGCATCAGGTATGGTGTGGAGTATTTTGTCTATTAACTTCTCTACAAAGTTTTTATCGTATCCCCTTCTCATGCTTTTTAAAATTTTGCTGGAAACGTGTTGAAAAGGTATGTCAAAGTAGGGAAGGACCTTTGAAGATTTGGCTATGTAGTTTATAAGATCATCGCTAACATCTGTTGGATATAAGTATAAAAGTCTTATCCAGTTTATGCCCTCTATCTTCTCAAGCTTCTCAAGAAGCTTAATTATAGCATTCTTTCCATACAGGTCTCTACCGTAATAAGTAGTGTCTTGAGAAACCACGCATATTTCTTTAACCCCCTGCTGAGCTATCCATTTAGCCTCTTCCACCAAATCTTCTATAGGCTTTGATCTGTACTTACCTCTTATTTGGGGTATAGCACAAAAGGAGCAAAGTCGGTTGCATCCTTCGGAAATTTTAAGGTAAGCATAGGACCTTGGTGTTGTAAGAATTCTTTTATTTTCTTTTACTTTTTCAAGCCCCAAAAACTCCAAAATCTCATCCCAACTTTCTGTTCCAAAATAAGCTGAGACCTCTGGTATCTCTTTTATCAGCTCCTGTTTGTATCTCTCTACCAAACAACCCATCACTATAACCTTTTTCTTTCCCGCATACTCAAGGATATAGTCTATTGCCTCCTCTTTGGCTGGATTTATAAACCCACAGGTGTTTATAATTATCGTGTCTGCCTTCTTAGGATCGTTAGTAAATTCCGCCCCTGCTTGTTTTAGCTTGCCCAGTAATACTTCCGTATCCACAAGATTTTTAGAACAACCTAAGCTTATAACTCCTACTTTTAGCTTACCTTTTCTGCGACTCATCTTCTCCCTTCCTTAAAAACTGTTTTGGATTTTTATCAACTTTTACCATCCTAAAACCACCATCCTTCCCTTCAACTACTAAATAATTCTCTACTTTTCCTTTCCTTTCCACAACTATGTATCCTACCAC
>CAZZKD010000244.1:0-2115 GCA_964655095.1 uncultured Thermocrinis sp. | reverse complement strand
AAGATACATTCTGTTGACCGCGTTAGACCCACCTCCTCCAATCCCAAATACCTTTATTCTCGTTGGGTTTACTATATCCATCATAGCACCTCCTTGAAGAAGGATTTTAATTTGTCTAACCAGCCAGTAAGTTTTATCTTGTCCTCGCTCGCCACATTTTGAGGGTTTTGATAATTAACGGGATAACCATGCACAAATCTTGATTTCAATCTAAGTAAACCCACTGCTGTGGAATAAGCTGGATCTTGTATCCTTTCTTTTAATCCTATAACCCCCGTAGGATAGCCTATCCTAGCAGGTAAATCCATATACCTTTCAAAAAATTCTTTTATGCCACCAAGCTTCGAAGAGCCCCCGGTTAGTATAATGCCTGCATTTATAGTGGACATGTTCACTCCTTGAGAGTTTATGTATTCCAAAACACGGTCAGCAATTTCCTCCAATCTTATCTGTATAACTTCAGCTACGCTTTTTTTACTAACCATAGCCTCTTTATCCTCACCCCTAGGTTTAATTTTAATCCTCTCTGAGTCATTCACTAAATCGGATAGGGCAAAACCATGCTCCAGTTTTATCCTTTCTGCCTGTTCTACGTTTATCTTCATAAAATGGGCAATGTCCTTTGTTATGCTATTGCCTCCCATAGGTATAGTTCCAGTCAGTATGGGAGAACCTTCCGTAAAAAGGATAAAATCCGTAAGACCTGCACCAATGTCTAAAAGTAAGGCTCCTTCTTCTTTTTCTTCTTGCGTTAGCACTGCTTCCGCGCTTGCCATTATGGAGGGATATTTACCATTTATATTCAGACCGCTGGAATACACAGCCTTTTCAATATTTCTAAGAAGCGTGGTTCCCACTTTTACTAAGTGAACTTCCGCGGTCAACTTAGACCCAAGAAGCCCCACAGGATCGAGAACTCCTTCCTGATCATCTAAGATAAACTTTCTTGGGATAGCACTTATTATCTCGTAGCCTTCCTCTCTTGCCCTGGTAGTTGTTCTCTCTATAATTCTGTCTATTTGGGCCTCATCTATTTCAACAGGTTGAGGAGAAATGTTTATAGTATCCCTTTCATTTTGACTTTTTAAAAGTGGGGAAGAAATTCCAAGATTCACGGAATTGAGTTTAACCGCAGCCATTTCTTGAGCTTCTTTTATAGCACGTAGTACTGAGCCTACAGCCAAATCCAGTCTTGTTATCTGTCCCTTCTCTATTCCTTTACTTAACGCTTCACCTATACCTATAACATGCATGTCCCCGTAGCTATCAATTTCAGCTACCAGAGCTACAATTTTGCTCGTGCCTAAGTCCAGAGAAGCGACAGTCTTCATGCCTTCATTCGCCCTCCTTTACAATAGCCATGCTCTCCAAAATCATAAGAACGTTTGTAGACTTCATTTCAAGTTTATTATAAACTTTTTTGATTCTATCGAACATAGACAAGTCTAATCTGCTAATTGGGGGCAAGACTATCTTATTACTGGATATGTATACAATAGTGCTTCTATCAGTTACATATATCTCTTTTATTTTCGGGTCCATTTCTTTTACGAAATCTATAAAGGCCTTTAGATTAGGGAAGTGTTTTTTTATGTAATCAAAGGAAAAAGTATACACAACTGGCAATGGGCTTTCTATCGCTGGGTTATAAAAAAATTCACCTTTATGGTCAATTAGCAAAATATTAGTATCATGGACTACAGAAGCTATGGGTTTTCTTTCTTGAACCTCAACGTTAATCTTAGCACCATCCCAGGTTATTTCTCTTTTTATCTTTACTTGCTCTACAGAGTTTTTAGTAAGGTTGTTGATCTCAGCCAAGAGTCTATCGGAGCTCAAAAACAGCCAATTACCCTTTGAAGCTTGATAACAAGCTGAGGATATATCACCCGGTGATACTGTTTGTGTTCCAGAAACCTGAATTACCCTTATCTTAAATAAGGGAATAGTATCTAAAAAACCTGGTAAAAAGAATCCACCCAAAGCCATAGCGATGAGCCATACTATGGCTAAGGAATACTCAAGTCGAGCTTTCCAACTTATTTTCCCCTCCTCTTTCATAACTCCGCTTTAACATATTAACATAGATATCATCAGCTTAAAGTCAATACCTTT
>CAZZKD010000243.1:0-3277 GCA_964655095.1 uncultured Thermocrinis sp. | reverse complement strand
CCCCCATAGTGCCAGAGGGTAAAGCAATATTGGTATCTGCAGGACCTCAGAACATGGACTTAGTGATAGCTCTTGATATATCCCTTGCCTATGTAGAAACAAGCAACATGGTCCATCAATTCAGGGTTATGGAAATAGTTGCACCAAGAATAAAGCGCCCGGGAGCTATTCTGGTTATTGGGAAGTAGAACAAAGAGCTTTCCAAAGGACTGTTGCTAATTCCTTTTCCAAGCCCTTTTTCCTTTTTATCACTCCGCCATCTACCAAAAGAAAGGTCCTTTCTAAAGTGCCCACAAAAACAGCCAAAGCCAACTCTCTTCTTACCTTTATGATTCCTTCCTTTATAGCCTCATCTATAAGTTTTAGCACTGCGTCCTTAGGCAGGTTTTGAAAGTTTTTCACCTCCTGAGCCCTTAGGTAGTGGAAGAGATTGATAAACTTGAAGGCTTGGGGATTTTCAAAGCAAAAGTTTAAAAACGCCCGCACTAACTTAAAGAACCTATCTTTTATACTTTCCCCGCTTTTAACCACAGAGATAAGTTCACTGTAAAAGTTCTGAGAGTAAGTTGAGAAGATGGTATTTACCAGCTCATCCTTACTGGTAAAGTGTCTGTAGATGGCACCTTCAGTTATCCCCACCTCTTTGGCAATATCCTTTACGGTTGTTTCTTTTATACCCCTTTCCGAAAAGAGCTTTAAAGCCACTTCCAGAATTCTCTTTTTTGTATCCTGCAAACGCGGCATGACTTTATCATTATCTCATACTTTTTCTCGTTTTGCAAGTGGTTACTTACCTTGTCTTTTTGAGCTTACAAACCTCTTTATCTCTTCCAATGACATGGTGTTTAAGATATCTTCTTTTTTTGCCCACCCCCTTCTGGCAAGACCTAAACCAATTTTTAGATACCTTAAGTGGCTTGGAGCATGAGCATCAGTAACTATGGCTATCTTTACACCCTTTTCAACAGCCCTTTTTACCATTTCGGGGGATAAATCAGCCCTAAAGGTGTTTAGCTCCAAGGCAGTGCCTGTATCTTTAGCAAGGGATAGTATTTTTTCTATATCAAGGGGGTAGCCTTCTCTGCTTCCGTATGCCTTTCCCGTTGGGTGTCCTATAAGATTCACATAGGGATTTTCAATGGCTTTTAAAATTCTGTAAGTATTGTCCTGTCCAAAACGGGTATGTATGGATGCTACCACAAAATCAAACTCTTTAAGAAATTCATCTGGGAGGTCTAAACTACCATCGGGCAAAATATCTACTTCACAACCCCTTAGTATGTAAAAACCTTTCTTGTTGTAATAGGTGTTTAGCCTGTCTATAACTTTCCACTGTTCTCTGTATTTTTGCATATCTAAACCCTTGGCTACCCTTGCTGACTGCGAATGATCTCCTATAACTATGTACTTTAAGCCCATCTCATAAGCTGTTTGCACCATCTCTTCTATGCTACCAAGGCCATCGCTCCAATTGGTGTGTATATGAAACTCTCCCTTTATATCCTCCCATTCTGCGAGCCTTGGCAATTTCCTTTCCAATGCAAGCTCCACTTCCCCAATATTTTCTCTTAATTCAGGTGGAGGGCAGTCCATACCTAAGAGCCCATAAACTTCCTCTTCCGTTCTACCCCCTATCCATTCTTCCGTATCCGCTTTAAAGACTCCGTATTCGCTCAGCTTCAAACCTCTTGCCTTTGCTATATCCCTTATCCTTACGTTGTGTTCCTTTGAGCCTGTGAAGTACTGAAGAGCAGACCCCCATTGGTGGGGTTCTACCGTTCTAAGATCAGCTTGCTTACCATTTTTTAAAATTACGCTTGACTTTGTTTCTCCCTGTAGCAGAACCTCTTGGACCTCTTCAAACTTTATAAAATGCTCGTGCAAAGCCTTCCAAGAATCCCTCTTTGCAGAAACCAAAAGGTCTATGTCTCCAACGGTTTCCTTTCTCCTTCTTAAACTCCCAGCCAACTCTATATTCTGGTATAGGTTGGATAAGGTCTTCATGTGGTTTAAAAGGAGCTCACCCAATTGATAAGCTTCTATCAAAGACATTCTTTCCTTACTTTTTTCGTAGAGCTCCAAACCTCTAACTATCTGCTGTAGTTTTTTTTCTCTTATGCCAGGCAGTGTGGCAAGCATGCCGCTTCTGACGGCTCTCAGAAAGTCTTCTTTGGTCCTTATCTTTAACTTTTCGTAAGCCAACCTAAGCGTTTTTGGTCCTATCCCGGGCACATCCAGTAATTCAATTAAATCTTCTGGGACAAGCTGTTTAAGTTCTTCGTATTTTGATATCTTTCCCGTTATAAGGTATTCCTTTATCTTGTTTATGGAAGACTCCCCTATACCAGTAATTTGATAAATCTTGCCAGTCCTGATTAGATCTTCCACATCCACGCTTAACTCGGAGAGCACTTCAGCCACCCTTCTATAGGTGTTTATTCTGTATGGATTTTCACCGAGGAATTCCATTATGTCAGCCATTTTGGAGAAAATGTTGGCAATCTCCTTATTCTTTGACATCCCTGATTACTTTGAAAGCCTTTTTATCTTTTGAATGACCTAAAACACCCAAGAACTTTTTTACACCTTCCAAGTAAACCTCTACAGGTTCTCGTGTAGAGTTTTCCAAGATTATAGTATCGCCAACTTTGAGATCGTATAGTTCTTTTAGGGAAAGCTTAGCTTTTCCTAGCTTTACACTTAGGTGGATAGGTACCTTAGTTAATGCCTTTATAAGTTTTTCATAGTCATCTGGACTCCTCTCCAACAAACCTTTTAGTTTTTCTTTGTATGGTTCAATTCCTTCCTCTGGAATGGCAAGTATTATAAATCCATCCCCTCCCTCCAGGCTTACGGTAAGCTTTAAAATTATGTACTTATCCCTTGGTTTTGCTACCATAAGTATGGCTGGATTGGTCTCTATACCCACAGACACGAGATTTACGTCCATGAGGGTGCGCCAAGCCTCTTGCAGTTCGTTGTACAAGACCTTTAGCAGTTTCTCCACGATCCTCATTTCTACCTTTGTGAAGTCTTTCCCCTCTATTTTGTATGGTCTTGCAGATCCTCCAAAAACATTGCTAACTACCATGTATATCAACTTAGGATCAAGGATAACCATGAAGTTACCTTTGAAGGGATGAAGGTTGAAATATCCCACTGCGGAGGGGAAGGGAAGTTTGGAAATAAGCTCGCTGAATTTCAACGAACTTACGCCTTCCTTTAATATTGTAGGCACACTTACCATTACGGATATTAGCCCTCTTTTTAAGTTTGT
>CAZZKD010000242.1:0-2351 GCA_964655095.1 uncultured Thermocrinis sp. | reverse complement strand
CACAAGCTTATAAATTTCTGTTTCCTTCATTCCTTCTTTTAGTCTATTGTAGATAAACCTTATGGCAGAACTTTGCATACGCATAAGGTATTTTAGTTTTTTGAGGTCTTCTGCTTGGCTAAAGGATAATTTAAACTGTAGCGATACAAACACAGTGTGCTATATTATAATTGAAAGGCTAAGCGAATGGGAATTTTTGGACAAAACCGAATTATAATTAGAAAATAAGGAGGGAATAGAAATGGAATTAGTTGCTGGTATTTTGCTTCCTGTTGTCATTATATTTGCTGGTATACTTCACAGCAAAAACACTAATACGGAAGAAAAAAAGAGCTACAAAGAGCCTGAAATAGGTATTGTTGAAAAAATTGTTAAGCAAGAGTCCCCAGAGACTAACACAGAAGATAAATTAGTGAAAAAAGAAATACAGCAAAAAGTGGAAATAGCTAATAGTTCAAATCAGACACATATAGTTTCGAATATAGATAAGACCAATGAGAATCTACAAGATTCCTCTTCAAATCCAGAAGTTAAAGTAGCAAAGACAAAAGACGAAAAACCATTTAAATACAACATAGATGTTATAGAGGGGACTATAAATCACTACGTTTCAATAGCCATAACTCCAAACTTAGATAGATCCATCGTGGAAATTAGACAGAAGGTTGAAAAACTAAGCTTAATGAGTGAGTTTGTAAAGGTAAGAGCATACATATCTAAACAACCCAAGATTTACGAAGAGTACAGCATACCACCTGTAGATTACAGGAATAATACAGCTATAATAAGATTTCCTATAGATAAAAAGTACGAGTTTTATCAGCTTCAGTATTCAGTTAAGGGTCCGTTTAAGGAGCCAGAGGTGATACACATAAAGTAAATTTAACCATGTGTGCATTATATTATACTTATCGTTATGAGGAAACTTAATAAGTTTGGAATTCTTGGAATAGCAATAGTAACCTTTAGTTTAGGCTTTATAGTGGGCTTTGCGTCTCAGGGTAAGCAGACAGAGGACGAATACAAGTATTTAAGAATTTTCACCGATGCTCTAAAGATAGTAAAGGATAATTACGTAGAGCCAGTTAGCACAAAAGACCTTATCTACGGAGCTCTAACCGGTATGACAAAAGCTCTGGATCCATTCTCCAGCTTTTTCAATCCTAAGCAATACGAAAGCTTTAAGCAAGAAACAGAAGGTGAGTTTGGGGGAGTAGGTATAGAAATAGGCATGGAAAAAGGAAGACCTATAGTTATATCTCCCATAGAAGGAACTCCTGCCCATAGAGCCGGAATTAAGTCAGGTGATGTAATAATTGAAATAAACGGGGAAGATACATCAGGTATGAGCCTCATGGACGTGGTGCAGAGGATCAGGGGTAAGGTAGGGACCAAAGTGGAGCTTTCTATATACAGAAAGGGTATGGACAAACCTATGAAGATAGAGTTAGAAAGAGCTTTAATAAAGATAGAAAGCGTAAAATGGGCGAAGATAGGGGATGTGGGATACATAAAGCTTTCTCAGTTTAACGAAAATGTGAGTGTCCAAATAGAGAAGGCTGTTAAAGAATTACTTGCCAAAAGAGTTAGTGGCTTTATTCTGGACTTGAGAAACGACCCGGGAGGACTTTTGAGTGAGGCTGTGAATGTCTGCGACCTGTTCTTGCCCGAAGGAAAACTAATAGTTTACACAAAAAGCAGAAATGGGGAAACCCAAAGATTCTTTTCCAGAAGAAAGCCAATAATGCCTGATAATACTCCTTTAGTTGTGTTGATAAACAAAGGTTCTGCGAGTGCGTCAGAGATTGTAGCTGGTGCCCTGCAAGATCACAAAAGAGCCATCATTTTGGGAGAGAAATCTTACGGTAAAGCTTCTGTGCAGAACATAATACCTATGGAAGATGGTTCTGCCTTAAAACTGACAGTTGCTTACTATTACACCCCCCTTGGCAAGCTCATACACAAAAGCGGTATAAATCCAGACGTTGAGGTTGTTATGAGCGAAAAGCAAGAAGAGGCTTTGCAAGAGGCTATAAGGCAAAGGAGATTGCAAGGTGAAAATAGCCTGATAGCTATACCAGAAATGGATCCTCAACTTAGCAAAGCTTTGGAATTGATAAAATCGGGACAAAAGCTAAGGAGAGTAGCTAACATATGATAACCTTAGCAGTTGAAACTTCCTGCGATGAAACCGCTTTAGCTTTATATTTTCGGGAACATGGACTAATAGGGGATGTTCTGCTTTCTCAAACTAAAATTCACCAAGAGTTTGGTGGGGTAGTTCCCGAGCTTTCTGCAAGGGAGCACACTAAGAACCTTTTACCCCTCTTTGAGCTTCTCCTTAAAAAGAC
>CAZZKD010000241.1:0-3131 GCA_964655095.1 uncultured Thermocrinis sp. | reverse complement strand
GACGAATCTTTTTAGTATGCTTTCTTCTGGTTCCACTTCTTCTATCGGGAGGGACTTTCCCGCCTTCTTGTAAGTTAGAAGATGCCTTATAAAGGTAGGCCTTTCTTGATTTGCTATCCTTGAAAACTCCTTGTAGTCTTCGTAATCCTTTGTTTCTAAAAACTTGTGCAAAGCCCTCACTACGAAAGGAGACCAAGCGTGCCACTCTCCACCCTTTCTAAACTTCATGTCCCCGCCATAATCCAGCTGTGGCTTATCTACTTCATATGCCAGATCGTGTCTTCTAATTAAACCATCTTGGACTTCAAAGATCCCGTCTGCTTCCATTGTTGTTGGAGTGCCAGGGAAATATTCTTCCACAAAGTCTTTGTTTAAAAAGACTGTATCAAAGATCTTCGCCCCTTGGTAGGAGTTTAGAGTAGATATACCCATCTTGGACATTATCTTGAGAATTCCGTCTTCCAAAGCTTTTTTGTAGTTCAAAATAGCTTTCTCGTAAGGAAGGTCTATCTCTCCTGACTGACAAAGCTCTTTTATAGTTTGATAAGCTAAATATGGATAAATAGCAGAGGCGCCGTAACCTACCAAGCAAGCCATATGGTGTGTATCTCTCGCTTCACCTGTTTCTACAACTATGGAGATCTTGTTAGAAAGTTTTCTCTCTGATAGCCACTTGAAAACTGCGGAAACCGCCAAAAGGCTTGGCACCGCAAGCCTGTATTTGTTTATGTTTGCGTCTGATAATACTATAATTTCTGCACCTTCCCTTACCGCTTCCTCTACCCTTCTGCACACTATCTCCACTCCCAACCTTAGGTCGCATATGCTGATACCTTCATACATAGCATCGTATATAAGGTCCGTTATACGCCTTTCGCCAGCCAGATCCTGAAGTTCCACTATACAGTAGCTTCTCTCCTTTGGATAGGTTATGGGGATCCAAGCTACTTTAAAGTGATTCTGTTCCATAAGGGTTCTAAATTGGTAGGGAAGAAGTATGGGACTGTCTATTTGAAGCCTTTTTGCATGCTCGGGTGTTTCTTTTAAGAAATTTCTCTTATATCCTAAGTTCATCCTCAGGGACATAACCGCTTTTTCTCTTATGGGATCTATGGGTGGATTGGTAACTTGGGCAAACCTCTGCTTGAAGTATCTAAAAAGCAACACTGGCTTTTCTGAAAGGGGTGGTATGGGTGTGTCATCTCCCATTGAGAAGGTTAGCTCTTTTCCTTCTTTAGCCATGTAAGTCAAAACGTTCTTTATTTCCTCTTGGGTGTAGCCAAAGGCTATCTGTGTTCTGATTAGTTCGTTATCCTGCTTTATTTCAAAGGACTGGTCTTTTACCAGCTCCTTCAGTCTTACAAGATATCTGTCTATCCATTCTCCATAAGGCTTTTGTTTTGCCAATCTTTGAAGTATCTCTTCCGTCTTTTCAAGCTTGCCTTCCCTTGGATTTACCAAAAGGGTATCCCCTGGTCCAAGCCTTCCCTTTTCTTTTATCTTCTTCCCATCCAAATCTACCATGCCCACCTCGGAGCCCAAAACAAGGATGTTGTCTTCTGTGAGAATATACCTTGAGGGTCTAAGGCCGTTTCTGTCTAAGTGCGCTCCTATTACCTCTCCGTCCGTAAAGGCTATGGCCGCAGGTCCATCCCAAGGCTTCATCAAAAGGGACTGATACTCAAAGAACCTTATAACCTCCTCTGAAAGCCAAGGCACGGACTCCCAAGCGGGAGGTATGAGCATGTTTATGGCATGCTCCGGAGAAAAGCCAGCCAAGACCAAAAGTTCAAAAACTCTGTCCAAAGAGGCAGAATCGCTTTCTTGGTGAGACACCAAGGGTCTTACGAGTTTTATTCTCTCACCAAAAAGCTCGTGCTCCAGCTCGTGCTGCAATGCCATCATCCAGTTTCTGTTTCCCAAAATCGTGTTTATCTCTCCGTTGTGAGCCAAATACCTAAAGGGCTGGGCTAAGTTCCAGTTGGGAAAGGTGTTTGTAGAGTATCTCTGGTGGAAAAGACAAAACCAAGACTTTATCCTCTCGTCCAGAAGTTCTGGATAAAAAACATCCAACTGAGGAGCTACGAGCATTCCTTTATAGACCAGCTTTCTTGAAGACAAAGAGGCAAAGTATAGTTTGTCCTTTAGTTTGCTGTCTGTTTCTATGGTCCTTCTCAGAAGGTAAAGCTCAAGCTCTCTCAAAGAGTGCTCTACTTTTTCGCAATCCAGCAAAAGATGGAATATTTTGGGCATTACCTTCAGGGCAGATTCTCCTACTGCAGAGCGATCTGTGGGCACCTCTCTCCATCCTACGAGTCTAAAGGGGCTTCTCCTTATATGCTCTTCCACTTTGTCTTTCACATCCTCATAGAGAAAAACTGCCCCAACCGCCAGATTTTCCAAAGAGCTGAGGGAGAGCTTTTTCTCCTCTATGTAATCTTTGAAGAACTCCCTTGGAACATCTATCATAACGCCTGCACCGTCCCCCGTTTTTCCGTCCCCACCTATGGCACCTCGGTGGGTTAGGTTCTTTACCGCCTGCACACCCCACCTAACTATCTGATGGCTTTTCTCTCCCTTAGTATGGCATACAATACCTACTCCGCATGAATCGTGTTCTAAGATTGCCATCTTACGCTCCTCAAAAAAAGAGTATAATATTTTAAGTTAAAATTTGAAATGGAAAAAGTAAAGTTTGGTGTGCTTAGATCTTACCTTTGAATTGAACTAAGATCAGTCTCCTTAATTCTGCTATAAAGTTTTGGAGATTCTTTACCTTATCGCTTTCTTCCACAAACTCTTCAGAGATCACACAGGTAAGATCTACATCCTTTTCCACTATAGCTCTACCTTTTTTAGCTGGGATCTTTTTTCTTAAGTCTCCATCTTCATCTAAGGTAATAAAAAGAACTTTCACATTCTCTGTGACAGGACTAGAAAAAAGCTTTAGTTTCCAATAACCAGTTTGGGCCACTCTTTCCCTAAGGGTGGTTTTTACAGAAACTATAGCAACTGCTTTGCAAGTGCGTGGGTTATACACTACCAAATCCGCATCTGGCATATGAAAACCAAACTCACCGTAATCCACTAATATACTCCTTTTAACTCCTCCCAGACACTTATTTAGCTTA
>CAZZKD010000240.1:0-13028 GCA_964655095.1 uncultured Thermocrinis sp. | reverse complement strand
TAGGATCTACCCTATACTTCATTAAGAACTCCATAGCCTTCTTCTGAAGGTCTTTGGTCAGATCCTTTATGAGCCTTTCCAATTCTTCCACATCCACGGGAAGGCCATTAAGTTCTAACTTTGCCACTTCCTGAACAAAGGCCATCTCCACTATGGCTACTGGATTTTTTAGACCAAACACCTTGGCAGTTCTGGTTTTTAGCAAGTTCTCTTCACTTATGGAAGTCACTTCATTTAGCTTCTTCAGAAGAATAGGAAAAAGGTCTCTTACCACTTTTACGTCCAAAGCGGCGTATTCTAATTGTTCCTTCGAAAGCTTTATGGAACCCCAATTAGAAAGCTGAAGGCTTTTATCCAACACTTCTCCCAAATAATGAATGGCTAACTTTTGCAGAGAGTGTCTGTCTGAATCTCCAATAAGTTGGCTTGCGATCATTGTATCAAACACCGCATAAGGTTCTATTCCGTAGCTTAGCATATACTTCAGGTCAAACTTAAGATTATGGCCCACAATACCCTTTTTAGATAGTAGTTCTTTTAAAAAGCTTACGCCTACCTCTCCCAATTCGTAGAGATCCAACAGGAATATGTCTTCCTCTGAAGCGATTTGAACCAGTCTTATGGTTCTATCTCCAACGGTCTCTGTGTCTATGTAAACAAAGGGAATATCTCTAATTTTTTCATAGAGCTTACCTAAGCTACGGGCTGAGGTAAAATACTCAAAGTATATCTTCATATTCTTCTACCAAACTTAGTTTTTCAACTTCCATCTGCATTGCTACTTCGTCGCATGAGGGGAATTTTACGCAGTTTATACACTCACCCCAAACTTTATGGGGTAAGCTTTCTTTCTGAACTGTATAAAAGCCAAACCTTTCAAAGAAATCCACCGCGTAAGTAAGCACAAAAACCCGCTTTATTCCAAGATCTTTGGCTTCCTTCAAGCAAGCCTGAACTAAGCTCGTGCCCACACCTTTTCCCTTTAGGTCTTCCCTCACAGCCAGACTTTTTATCTCAGCCAGATCCTCCCAAACCACATGTAGAGCACAACAACCAACGATTTGCCCACCCTCTTCATAAACCCAGAAGTCCCTTATATTCTCATAAATGGAGTTAAGGCTTCTTGGAAGTAAAATCCCCTCCTTTGCGTAAGCGTTTATGAGAGAATAAATACCAACAGAATCTTTGAGAATAGCCTTTCTTAAACCGTCCCATTTTTCCTTAACCATACTTATCCGAACCTATCCATTTGAGTAGTTTTTTAAGTTTGAGCTTAGAAGTTTCAACTATCCTGAGCCAAGCGAGAAGTTTTGAGAAAGAGATAAAGCTTAAAAGAGCCTTCCATTCCACCTGCACCAGGCGGGACGGAATACTGCCTGGAATACCCCTACTTTTGTCAGGCGGAATGCTATGTTTAACATATAGATAAATATAATACGGTTTGAGTAGAAAATCAAAGAACAGTTGTTAGCCCCCTTGAGCAAGCTCATTAATATGTGGTAGTATATTTCATTCACCATGAGGTGGATGATTGGTCTGTTTTTGGCAATAGCTTTTACGATGGCCAATGAATGCATACCAATAGAAGGATATGCTTCTTGGTATGGGGGTAAGTTTCACGGAAGGAAAGCATCAAGCGGTGAGGTGTTTGACAAGTATAAATATACCGCTGCGTCAAAGCACTTTGATATGCACTCTTACGTGCTGGTTAAAAATCTTGAAAACGGTAAGGAAGTAGTGGTTAGGATAAACGACAGAGGACCCTACAAAAAAGGAAGGATAATAGACCTTTCAAAATCCGCTGCAGAAAAACTGGGGATGCTCAAAAGAGGCGTGGTTAAGGTTCAGGTAATACCCTTGGGCTGTGTGGCAAAGGGAGACTCAGAAGAGATCATCAGAGACCTTATAAAGACCGATTGATCAAAAGCGTTCCACACCCGCCCAGCTGATCCTTTCTGTATCTTGTGGATAGAGTTACCCTTACATCCTGAGATTTTAGGAGAAAAAAGTGTTTTTCGTATTCTTCTGGCAACATTTGAACAAAGTTTGCATTGGTTTTATTGTAATACAGCAAAACCGCATTCACGCCTAAAGCCTTTACAAGTTTAGCAAATTCTAAAAGCTCCTCCTGCGAATCGTTAATACCTTTCAACAACAAGTAAGCCAAACCTATTTTTTTCCTTTTGCGTTTGCTTAGAACTCTCAGATGAGTTTTTAATATATCCAAAAGGGTCTTAAGACTTCCTGCGTGGGGTAATAGGTATTTTCTCTTTTCTTCGTCTAAAGTGTGGATGGATATTGTTATGCCGTTGTGTGGAAGGTCTAAAAGGTTTAAAAGCTTGTCTGTTGGAAAGCCAGTGGTATAAAAGGAAACTTTTACACCATCTTTTTTAAAAGCCCAGAAAGCCTGTTCTACATTTTGATAGTTCATCAAAGGTTCGCCTATTCCTGCGATGGCTATTCTTTTTATGGGAAGCCTTTCCTTCAGGAGCTTATACTGTAAATATATCTCCTCGTAGCTTAGGTTTCTAAAAAGTCCCTTTGAGCCCGAAAGACAAAAAGGACAACCTATGGCACAACCTACCTGTGAAGAGATACAAAGTGTGTCCCCCCTATAAAAAACTGACTCCACTTTTAAGCCATCATCCAGCTCAAAAAGATATAATCTATTTAAATCACTCCTGAGTTCCTGCAAAAGCCTCATAATCTAAGTTTATTCTTCTGCAACATGTGGGACATTTTTTGCAATTTTCCAAGGACTTTTTATAACCAAAGGGCAAAAGCCCCTCTAAGGGCACACGAACTCTTTTGTCATCAGCCTCCAACATAGCATACTCTTGAATAGGATCTACAAAAGCAAGCTTGAATTCTTTACCTTGATAACAAAGAGGTGTTCCAATTTCTGGTAAGATTTCCTTTACTAAGTAATTGTCCCTCTCATACGCCAGACAGCATAGAAGTCTTCCACAGGGACCTGTGAATTTGGAAGGAGAAAGCGGTAGGTTCTGATTGTGTATGTCATAGACATAAACAGATTCAAAATTCTCTGTAAATTTTGCACAGCATGTGTCGTTGCCACAGTTTCCAACCCAACCCATCATCTGAACTGCATCCCTTACTCCAACCTGCCGCATCTCTATACGTTTTTTTACAACCTTTGCAAGGTCCCTCACCAAAGGTCTAAAATCGACCCTCTGCTCAGCAGTGTAATAAAAGAAGACTTTAGACTTATCAAGTGGTATGTATGTTTTGAGAAGCTTCATGCTGAGGTTGTATTGCCTTATCTTATCCTTACACAATTCATGCACTTCTTGGGCCTTTCTTTCGTTTTCTTCTGCCTTAGCTATATCTTCTTCGTTAGCCCTTCGTACAAAGGACACACTTAAGGACAAACTCTCTTTTGAATAACCCAGAACTTCTACGATTTCCTCCCCCTTTTCCGAATTGACTACTATAAGATCGCCCCGGCTTAACTCTTCATTAACGCAATTAACCTGTGTAATCTTCCTTGTATCTTTGAAGCGAGCCTTTATGTAAAGCAATGTTATTACCTCCTTCCAAGTAAATATAAAACATCAACAATGCAAGGTTTAATCCTCTTCCCAAATATTCCATAGTTGAATACAGCCTATCCAGTATTAGTTTATAACTATCGCCTTTCTCTTTCAAATACTTTTTGTGAATTAGAAAGGTCAGGACCTTGAGAAATAGCATTTGATCTTCTTCGCTTAGATTGTCCAATTTGTTAGCTATATTGTATACAGTCAGTATATCTCCGCTTAAGAAATTCAATGCAGTTTTTACAAGATCTTCTTTTTCCTTTATCTGATTTAAAAGTTTTAAACTTCCATCTGCAAGCTCTAAAAGTATTGGGTCAGTTATCCCAGTTCTTTTGGCTAACTCATCCATTGTTAGAGGGGTAGCTTCTAACAAAAAGCACCTTGACTTTATAGTTGGTAAGATCTTGCGTAGATTGTTGCATACCAATATTAAAAAGGTATCAGTTGGAGGCTCTTCCAATACCTTAAGTAAAGCATTCTGTGCGTAGAGGTTCATAGTCTCCGCATTTTGGATGATGACTACCTTTTTATTAGAAATGGCTGGTCTGATATAGACAAAATCCCTTAAGGCTCTTATTTGATCCACCCTTATTTCTGTCCTTTCAGGCATTATACATATGAAGTCTGGATGATCCCCTTGGAGATACAAAAAAATCTCTTTACCGTAGGAGGACTCTCCAAAAACTCTCAGTTTCTCCTCGGGTGTGGAAAAAAAGTCCTTGATCAGTTCGCAGGAGGGACAACTACCACAGGGTGGATACTGGTTTTTTAAGCATAAGATAGCTTGGGCAAGTTCAAGGGCGATTTCCCTTTTGCCTATACCCTCTTTACCGTAAAAAAGAATAGCATTAGGTATGCGTCCTTGCTTATACATCTTGTCTACAAAAAGCCTTGCCTTCATGTTCTTGTCTTTTGTATGAGCTTTAGAAATTCTTCCCTTGTCCGTAGATCTGATAGGAAGATACCTCTTAGTGCAGAGGTTGTAGTCAGATGACCAGGAGACATTACCCCTCTCATGGACATACACAGATGCTCCATTTCTAAAACCACAGCCACACCCTTAGGTTTTAACTGTTCCATGAGAAAGTCAGCTATCTGATTTGTTAGTCTTTCTTGAACCTGGGGTCTTAAAGCAAAGGCTCTGACAGTCCTTACCAACTTGGACAGTCCACAAACTATACCTTGAGGTATGTAGGCTATATGGGCTTTTCCAAAAAAAGGCAGTAGATGATGCTCGCACAGGCTGTATATGGTTATATCTCTTACCAAAACCATTTCGTTGTATTCTCCAAACTCTTCAAAAAGTTTGAAGTCGAAGTTTCTTTGTTTGTCAAACTCTTCCCACATGCGGGCTACTCTACTGGGCGTTTCTTTCAGACCCTCTCTATCTGGATCTTCTCCTATGGCTTCTAGTAAAAGCCTTATGGCTCTTTCTATCTTTTCTTTATCTATAGCCACCTTTCTATCCTCCTTGCTATTTCTTCTCCCACAAAACCAAAATGTTCCATAAGTTTTTCTCCTGGTGCGGATTTACCAAACTCCTCCATGCTTATTATCAATCCGTCCATACCTACGAATTTATACCAGACTAAGCCTCTTCCCGCTTCTACTGCTACCCTCTTTTTTACATTCCGCATAAGAACTTTTCTCTTATACCCTTCTGGCTGAGTTTCAAAGAGTTCAAAGGAAAAGACATTTACCACGCTAACTTTTATGCCCCTTTCTTCTAAGATCTGCTTGGCTTTCAAAGCTGGATGCACTTCTGAGCCAGAAGCAAAAATTACCACTTGAGTTTCCTTTCCTCCATCTGCCAATACGTAAGCACCTTTTAGACACTCCCAGTGGGAAGGATATTTTTGCCTATCTATGAGAGGGAGCTTTTGTCTTGTTAGAACTATAGCTGTAGGTCCTTCCTTTCTTTCTATGGCTATCTGCCATGCTACGCTGACTTCGTTAGCATCAGCCGGTCTAAGAACAAAAAGGTTAGGAATAAGCCTAAGGGATGATAGGTGTTCCACCGGTTGATGGGTAGGGCCATCCTCTCCCAATCCGATGGAGTCATGAGTAAAAACATACACCACCTGTAGTTTAGAAAGGGCTGCCATTCTTATGGATGGTCTCATGTAGTCAGAGAACACCAAAAAGGTCCCACCGTAGGGTAGCACCCCTCCATGGTATGCCATACCGTTTAGAATGGTACCCATGGCGTGCTCTCTGACGCCAAAGTGTAGATTTCTACCCTTTGGAAAATCTCCCTCTTCATGAAGGTATGTATTGTTGGATTCAGAGAGGTCTGCGGACCCTCCAAAAAGTGTAGAAAGGACCTTGGATATACTATTTAAGACCTTACCGCTTGCCTGTCTTGTAGCCATAGGTTCCTTGAACTCTGGAAGAACTTTTTTGTAATCCTCTCCCCAATCTCCGTTGAAGACCTTTTGCAAAAGCTCCCCTTCTTGTGGATACTTTTTTGCATACTCTTGGAACATCTCCTGCCATTGCTTTTCCAGAAGCTCTCCTTTTTTTATCTTCTCGGACCTATAAAGCCACACCTCCTCTGGCACAAAAAACTCATCCTCTGGCCATCCAAAGTTTCTCTTTGTTTGTAAAGCAAGCTCTTTGCCTAAGGGAGCACCGTGGGCGCTTGCATCATCCTGCTTAGGACTGCCATAAGCCAGATGGGTTCTAACTGATATAAAGGATGGCTTTTCTTTTTGTTCTATGGCTTTCTTTATAGCCTTTTCTAACTTTTCTAAATCGTAGCCGTCTTCCACTTCCTGCACAAACCAGCCGAAAGCTTCAAACCTCTTTAGCACATCCTCTGACCAAGCTAAGGAAGTGGGCCCATCTATGGAAACTCTATTGTTGTCCCAGATAACCACGAGCTTGTTTAGTTTCCAATGCCCTGCTAATTGGGCAACTTCACCAGAAACTCCTTCCATCAAGTCCCCATCGCTCACCAAGGTGAATGTGTAGTGATCTATGATAGGAAAATCTTCTTTATTGAACTTTTCCGAAAGAAACTTTTCTGCAAGAGCCATACCAACCGCATTACCTATGCCTTGTCCAAGGGGTCCAGTGGTTGCTTCCACTCCTGGAGTTAAAAAGCTTTCTGGATGACCTGGCGTTTTACTGTCCAGCTGTCTAAACTGCTTCAGATCTTCAAGATCTAAATCGTATCCCATGACGAAAAGTAGAGAGTAAAGCATTGCGCTCGCATGGCCCGCAGAAAGCACAAACCTATCCCTGTTTATCCAATTTGGGTTTTTTGGATTGAACCTGAGGAACCTATCGTAGATTAAATAGGCTATATGGCTCGCACCCAAAGGCATTCCTGGATGCCCAGATTTAGCCCTCTCCACCTGATCAACGCTCAAAAACCTTATGGTATTTATCAGCAAAAGATCTTTTCCCGTAGCCTTTCTAAACCACTCTACCATGGCATGGAATATTATACTTTCACTATCTTTAAGGATTTGTAAAAATTGAAAAAACTACTTGGAATTAGAAAGGGGGTTTTCAGAGGCTTTAAAATAGCCACTTTGCTGATAGTTACTTGTTTTACAAAGTGCGTTAAGCTAAATTTTTATGGTTGATTTTGTCCATCTGCACCTGCATACTCAATACTCCCTGCTTGACGGAGCCATAAAGATAAAAGACCTTACCAAGAGGGCTTTGGAACTTGGTTATTCTGCTGTTGCCATAACGGACCATGGGAATCTTTTTGGCATACTGGACTTTTACAAAAGCATGAGATCTGCTGGTATAAAGCCTTTGCTTGGTATGGAAGCATACTTTACCACTGGTTCAAGGTTTGATAGAAAAGGCAAAGGTTCTGAGGACAACATAACTGACAGATACAACCACCACCTAATACTCATAGCAAAAAACGACGTAGGGCTTAAAAATCTTTATAAACTCTCCTCTTTAGCTTTCAAAGAAGGTTTTTACTACAAACCGAGAATTGACTACGAGCTTTTGTCTAAGTATCACGAAGGGCTTATAGCCATAACCGCTTGCCTGAAAGGTGTGCCTACTTATTACGCAAGCATAGGAGACACATACAAAGCACAAGAATGGGTAAAAAAATTCAAAGATCTGTTTGGAGAGGATCTGTATTTGGAGCTTCAGGCCAATTCCCTTCCAGAGCAGGAAACCGCCAACAGGCACCTGATTCAAATCTCTAAAAAGTTTGGAGTTAAGCTGGTGGCAACAGGTGACGCCCACTACCTTATGCCTGAAGATGGAATAGCTCATCAAGTGCTCATGGCTGTTCAAATGAAGAAAACACTTATGGAACTCCAAAAGGGGGAGTTTAAGTGCATTAACGATTACCTACACTTTGCTGGTAAGGAGGAAATCTGGGAGAGGTTTAGAGGCAAGTTTGATGGGTGGGAGCAGGCACTACTGAACACTTTAGAAGTAGCCCATAAGTGTGATGAAAGGTTTGAGTCACTTGAAAGTAAGGGTTATCTTCTTCCTAAGTTTTCTCAACATCATACAGAAGAGGAGCTTTTAAGAGAGCTTGCAATAAAAGGCCTTAAGCAGAGGATTGCACAGGGGCTTGCAAAAGATACAAAGGAATACTGGAATAGGCTTGAGTACGAGCTAGATGTGGTACAAAGAATGGGCTTCTCTGGATACTTTATCATAGTCCAGGACTTTATAAACTGGGCTAAACTTAGGCATGTTCCAGTGGGTCCGGGTAGAGGTTCTGCTGCCGGTTCTTTGCTTGCCTTTTCCCTCGGAATTACAGACGTGGATCCTATAAAGCATGGGCTACTCTTTGAAAGGTTCCTAAACCCAGAACGTATTTCCATGCCAGATATAGATGTGGATTTTTGTATGGAAAACAGGGACAGAGTGCTGGAGTATGTGAGAGAAAAGTACGGTGCAGAGAATACTGCTCAAATAATTACCTACAATGTGATGAAGGCAAAGCAAGCTATAAGGGATACTGCAAGAGCTCTTGGGTTGCCTTATTCGGAAGGGGACAAACTGGCAAAGCTTATACCTCAGGGAGATGTGCAAGGCACATGGCTTTCCTTGGAAGAGATGTACTTAACACCCATAGAGGAGCTTCTTGATAAATATGGCAGACACAGAAACGATATAGAAGAAAACGCAAAGAAGTTGCGAAAGATGGCGCAGGAAAATCCAGAGATAAAGAAGTTAATAGAGATAGCTCTAAGGTTAGAGGGGCTCACAAGGCACACCTCTTTACACGCTGCGGGTGTGGTCATATCGCCTATACCTTTAGAAGAGCTCGTACCGCTTTACTACGATGACCAACAGCTTGCTACTCAGTTTGATATGTCAAAGCTCGAAGAGTTGGGACTTGTCAAGATGGACTTTCTTGGGCTTAAAACGCTAACAGAGTTGGAAAGGATGAGGCAGTTGGTTAAAGAAAGGCATGGAATAGAAGTAGAATTCTTAAAGCTTCCTTTGGATGATAAGAAGGTGTTTGAGCTTCTTAGAAAGGGCCTTACTTCAGGTGTTTTCCAGCTAGAAAGCACAGGCATGAAGAACCTGCTAAAAAGACTACAACCAGATAGCTTTGACGACATAGTGGCGGTTTTAGCCCTATACAGACCTGGACCCCTCAAAAGTGGTCTGGTGGATAGCTACATAAACAGAAAGCATGGAAAAGAGCAGATAATCTACCCCTTTCCAGAATTGGAAGAGGTGCTAAAAGAAACTTACGGTGTATGGGTCTATCAAGAGCAGATAATGAAGGCAAGCCAAATCTTGTCAGGTTTTACTCCGGGCGAGGCAGACACGCTCAGAAAGGCAATAGGTAAAAAGAAGAAGGATGTTATGAGCGAGATGAAGGAAAAGTTCATAACAGGGGCTGTGCAGAATGGTTATCCAAAAGATCGTGTGGAAAAGCTTTGGGAGGATATAGAGAAGTTTGCCAGCTATTCCTTCAACAAATCCCACTCGGTAGCATATGGATACCTATCCTATTGGACCGCTTACATGAAAGCTCATTATCCAGAAGAATTTTTTGCAGTGAAGCTATCCACAGAAAAATCTGATAGAAAGTTTATAAACCTTCTTAGAGATGCCAAGGTAAACTTTGATATACAGATACTTCCACCAGACATAAATAAAAGTGGAGCAGATTTTGTAATAGAAGGTAGAAAAAATATAAGATTTGGTCTTGCAAGAATAAAGGGAGTAGGAGAGGAGACAGCCAAGCTAATAGTAGAAAAAAGAGGTAGTGGTTGGAAAAGTCTGTCTGAATTTGTTCGTAGTATGGATAGCAGAAAGATAAATAAAAAAGTATTGGAAGCGCTTATTAAAGCAGGTGCTTTTGATTTTACCAGAGAGCTTAGAAGCTCCCTTCTTTCCAAATTGGAGACTAAGAATGGGCTCTATTCGGGCAACGGCCTTTTTGAAAAA
The DNA here is from genome assembly GCA_964655095.1 of uncultured Thermocrinis sp. Lineage (GTDB taxonomy): Bacteria > Aquificota > Aquificia > Aquificales > Aquificaceae > Thermocrinis. The sequence continues at coordinate 3,066 of CAZZKD010000240.1, read as the reverse complement.
AGAGATACAAGACAAGAGGACAAATCAAAGTATGAAAGGGAGGTTATAGGTTTTTACCTCTCACAACATCCCTTGGACCCATACCAAGATCTGCTGGAAGGGAAAATAACCTACATTGAAGACATAGAAGACCTGGAAGAGGGCGAATATACCTTTGCGGGCGTAGTTTCCGAGCTTAAAGTCAAAAAGAACTCAAAAGGCCACTCTTACGCAGTGTTTAACCTCATAGACAAAACCGGTGTGGTAGAAGCTGTAGCATGGTCTGAAGCATACGAAGAAAGCAAAGAGAAACTAAAAGAGGACGAGTTAGTCGTCATAAGAGGTGAGCTATCAAAGGACCAAGAAAGTGAAACTGTGAGGGTAATACTGAGGGAAGTTTTTAGGATACATGAGTATCTCTCAGAGAAGGTAAGGTTTATCCGTTTGATTATGCAAAGAGAGCTTTCCACTCAAGAATTGGAAAGACTTTACAGTGTAATCAGTAGGCATTTTTCCAACAATGGTGCAGAGATTCTTATAGAGTGTAAGGCAGATAATTACAGAGTTTTAATGCATGCGGACCCCAGGCATAGGATAGAACCAAGTAAAGATCTTTGTGAATTGCTAAAACCATTCTCGGTGGAGGTAAGTTTGGAAGTTTAAGATTGTTTTATGTATATAAAACTTATATTATCCTTTTGGTCTTTGCTTTCCAAAGACTGAAGAAAAAGTTCCACAGGTTCTTCAGACATAGCAAAAAGCTCCATCTCCTCCTTGCTAAACCCCTCCCAAAAGCCATCTGAACACACGAGTATAGACTGGCCCAAGTTGGGAATCCTTTTGGTGTATATGCTAAATTCCGATGCGTCTCCTAGTATGGCAGACGTAAGTACGTGTCTCTTAGGATGAACTCTGGCAGTTTCTTCATCCATTTTACCAGAGATTACTAAATCTTCCACTAATGTGTGGTCCCTTGATAGTTTAGTGAACCTTTCCCCATCTTCTACATAAACCCTGCAGTCCCCAACGTTAAAAATCAAGATCTCGCTCTCCAAAAAAATCACGCCCCCAACGGCTGTGCCAAGTCCAAAGGCAGATGGATGTTCTTTTACGTAATCCAAAAGACAGAACTTAGCTTTCCAAAGGGCATCGTATAGGCCTTTCTCGTCCCGTGGCTGTTCTTGAGCTAAAACCTTAAGAACCTCGTAGGATGCCACATTCCCCTTTGCATGCCCGCCTAAGCCATCTGCCACTGCAAAAAGCCTCTCTTTAGTTTCCAGAACCATGGACTTTTCCATAACTTCCGTCTGTATAACCTCCCTTCCCACCAACAGCGCATCTTCATTCTTCGCCCTAACCTTTCCTTTATGAGTAAAAAGCCAAACTCTCATCTAAAAAGCTTTTCCAGGTCCTCCTCAAGCTCCCTATAGATACCCATCTTTACCTTTACCACCCTTCCTTCTCTATCTATAAGGTAGGATGTTGGAAAGCCAAAGAGTTTGAGCTTGCTTTCCAAATCGCCCTTTGGTCTAACCATGGTAAAGCTATATGGATTCTCTTTTATAAATTCTCTAAAAGCCTCCTCCGATGTGTCCATATTTACAGCAATCACCTCAAAACCGAGCGATCTATACTTACTATAAACCTTCTCAAAGATCGGCAACTCTTCCTTACACGGAGGGCACCAAACTGCCCAGAAGTTCAGAAGCAAAACCTTCCCCCTGTAATCTGAAAGCTTTATCTCTTTCCCTTCTACGGTAACAAGGGTCAAATCCGGTATGTTCTCCACCTTTATAACTACCCCCTCCTTCTCCTGAAAAATCGTATAAGCTAAAAGAGCAACCAGCAGGAAACCAAGCACTATGGATACTATCCACATTCTTTTATTTTTCATCTGATCATCCCCTGAAGACTACTGCAGGTTTGAATTCCGAAGGCTTCACAGTATAGCATTCCTTAAACACTGCGTAGGGACATTTTTTTGCACAGTAGTCATGATCTAACCTCTTGAAAAGCTCCACTATGGACTGCCCCTTCGAATCAAAGATAAAATCAGTTTCCACATATTTTTCAAATCCAGCTCTCTCCAGTATAGGAAACACATCGCAGGCTATATTAGCCATAGCAGTTGTTATGCCTTGCTTTTTTAGCTCTTCAAAAAGTCTCGTGAGGGTTGCTACACCTGTGGCGTCTATGTAATTTACCGCTTCCATGTCGAGTAGAAGAAATTTTAAAGCCTTATTGGATCTTCTTTCGTTAACCTTGTTAAGTATGTATTCGTAAACATATTCAGCGTTTGCAAAGTATATGGGCATGTTTGGTCTTATATAGCTTATCTGTGGACATTCAGGAAGATTTTCTCTTTCCGCATTAACAAAGGTGTGAGATTGGGGGTTTCTTGTAAGCACCACAAGCCTTGGATACATAGTTCTATACACAAAAGAGCCAAAGGCTATAACTGTGCCGAGGGTAAGTGCTACCCAGAGATCCATAAAAAATACGCTGAAAAAAGTTATCCCAGCAATGACCCCGTCAGTTTTATTCAACTTGTATAGTTTGATTATTTCCTGCGGCTTTATTAGATTTATGACTGCAGAGAGGACTATAGCTGAAAGAGTAGCCTTAGGAAGATAGTAAAAGGCAGGAGCTAAAGAAATTAAGGTAATTCCCACAGTAGCACCAGTTATCACACTGGCGAGGACAGTCTTAGCCTGAAGTTGGAAGTTTAATGCAGACCTTGAAAAGGAACCACCTACTGGAAATCCTTTAAAAAGCCCAGCAACTATGTTAGCCATACCTTGACCTATAAGTTCTTGGTTAGGGTCCCACTTGTCTCCAGCCTGAATGGCAAGTCGTTTGGCTATAGCAACAGCTTCTACCAGTCCAAAGAATGCAACTACCATTGCACCACCCCAAAGGGTAGCGATAGTGGAGAAGTCCACTTCAGGGACTGAAAATTTAGGAATACCCTGAGGTACATTTCCCACTATAGCCACACCAAACCTTTCAAGCTGGTAAAAGTAAGATATGAGGGATGTTATAAAGACAGCAATAAGGGCTCCTGGCAAAATGGGATGAATCTTTCTG
>CAZZKD010000239.1:0-1948 GCA_964655095.1 uncultured Thermocrinis sp. | reverse complement strand
GACCTATCCCTACAAGGAAATAATCGTAGTAGATGATGCAAGCACAGACCGCACACCTCAGGTAGTAAAAAGCTATCCAGTTGTCTATTACAGGAATCCACAGAACATGGAAAGGGCATGCTCAAGAAACAAAGGAGTGGAGCTTTCCAAAGGTGAGTATTTGTTCTTTTTAGACTACGACGACCTTTGGGAGAAGGACTATGTAGAATTATCTGTAGAGTTCTTAAAAAAACACGATGTAGTCTATAGTTTTCCCAGAACATTCGTTGATAGCTCGGGTAATGTTAAAAGAGTCTCAAAGAAAAAAATTCCAGGAGATAGCTTGATTTTACTTTTTTCTGGAATGATGGGCTATCCTTCCGCCACTGCCTTCAGGCGGTCTGCCTTTTTAGGATACAAGCACGAATACCTAATGAGGGAAGACTGGGAAATACTACTGAGGGCTTACATAAATGGTCTGAGCATTCACCTTTTGGACAACAAGAAAGTTTTAATTAGAGAACATCCAAAAAGAACGAGTAGAAGTAAAACCTTTCTAAGCGCAACCTACAAGGTCTATCTAGATTACAAAGATAAAGTGCCAGAAAAGTATCTTCCTTACTTTCTCTTCCACATAGGGGAAACTGCCCTGAGGTTTGGAGAACTAAAGGAAGGCTGGCTTTTGGTGTTAAATTCCATTTACAAAAAACCGTCTATGTTGTTAGACTCAAGAAAAATCCTCAGCATCCTAAAAAGGGGTTTCAGATTTTGGAAGAGATAAATTTAAAAGTAAGGAGGTATAATCATGAAGGTAAAACTGACAAAATTTGATGCTCTTATAGTGGTGGATGTGCAGAGGGATTTTATGCCGGGTGGCGCATTGCCTGTGCCAGAAGGAGACAAAGTGGTAAAACCTTTAAACAAATACATAGAACTTTTTTCAGAAAGGGGACTGCCTGTGTTTTTCACCAGAGATTGGCATCCAAAAGATCATATATCCTTTAAAGGACACGGTGGTGTATGGCCTCCTCACTGTGTGCAAGATACAGAAGGAGCTCAGTTTCATCCAGACCTCATCATACCATCGGATAACAAGTTCATAATATCAAAAGGAACGAGTAGGGACTTTGACGCTTACTCAGGCTTTCAGGGAACAACCCTTGACAGCCTGCTGAAAGAAAGAGGGATAAGGAGAATATTCGTAGGTGGAGTAGCTACAGATTATTGCGTTAAAAATACTGTTCTTGGTGGTATAAACTTAGGATACTTTGCATTCCTACTCTTAGACGCTATAAAAGGAGTAGATGTAAAGCCAGGAGACTCGGAAAAAGCAATAGAAGAAATGTTAAATGCAGGTGCGGTTTGTTTGACTTATCAGGAACTTGAATAATCCCTTTGACTTTTTATAAAAATACGCTAAATTTAATTTATATAAAACCTATTAAGGAGGTGAAGGCTATGAGGAGAGGACTTTTAGTTTGGCGTCCTTTTGAAGAACTTGAAAGAATAAGAAGGGAGTTTGATAGGTTTATGGAGGAGTTCTTCAAGGAAGAGTCTGTTGAAAGGGTCTTTGCACCTGCCTTGGATGTTTATGAGACAGATACGGAAATAGTCGTTAAAGCAGAATTGCCAGGTGTGAAGAAGGAGGATGTGGAAGTACTCATAAGAGACAACAATCTGATCATTAGAGGAGAAAAGAAGGAAGAGAGGGAAGAAAAGACTGAAGCTATCCACAGGGTTGAAAGGGTGTATGGAAAGTTTGAAAGAGTTATAAGATTGCCCACAGATGTAAAGCTGGATGAGGTAAAGGGAGAGTTCAAGGATGGTGTCTTGGAAATAAGACTTCCTAAAGAAAAGTCATCCAGAGAGAAAAAGATAGAAATAACCTAACATACTTTGCCCCCTAAGCGGGGGCTTTCAGAGTGTAGTTTGTAATATTTTTATCCTTATGAAGAAGTTATTGCTTAGT
>CAZZKD010000238.1:0-1982 GCA_964655095.1 uncultured Thermocrinis sp. | reverse complement strand
TCTTCAACCTTTCCCTTGCATCCAATTCCCACGGCCTTTTTCCGCCAGAAAGCTCAACCGCCGTTTTGTAGTTCTCAAAAGCCTTCCGCCTGTCTCCCAAAGCTTCCCAGTTTCTTCCCAAGTAGTAATAAACGTCTGGATTATTTGGTATTAGCCTGCGGGCTTCTTCAAGGTATCTAATAGATTCTCTGTATTGCCCTCTTTTGAATTGAACAAGTCCCATTACGTAGTTGGTAGAGAACACATTGGGAACGGTTGCATAAGCCCTGTTTGCGTATTTAAAAGACTCGTCTAATTTCCCATATTCCAACAGTATCAGAGATAGATAAAGCATCGCTACATAGTTTCTTTCCCAAAGTTCTACAGATTTCAAAAAGTGCCTGTAAGCCAAGTCCTTATTCCCCTCTTGGTAAAGTTTCTTTCCTCTGCTGAACTCTTCAAAGGAGGGTTTTGTGCTTAGAACTGCTCTTCTTATCTTGTGAAATTCTTCACTATCCTTAATCAGCGTCCCGGAAATAGATAGGGACTTTATAAACTGTGTATTTTCCTTTATTCTGCTTTCGGGAAGTGGGTGGGTAGATAACCACTCCGGGAGCCTATTTTTCTCTAATCTTTTGAATATGTGAAACACCTCTATTAAACCGTTTGGATCGTATCCAGCTTTTATGGTAAATTCTATACCAAGTTTATCCGCTTCCCTTTCTTGGTCTCTGCTAAACTTGAGGGCTAAAAGCATTCCTCCTATTTGACCAAACTGTATGAGAGCTTGTCCATAGGGTTTGTCCGAAAGCAATACAGAACCTATTCCCAAAAGAATGTTTAAAGCCACCATCTTTTCAAGAAATCTCGCATGGTGTCTTGCGTTTATGTGTCCAAGTTCGTGACCCAAAACACCCACCAATTGGCTTTCGTTTTCAAGCTCCAAAAGTAGTCCTCTTGTTATAAAGACAGGTCCTCCAGGAAGAGCAAAGGCATTAACTTGCTCCGAATTTACCAAGTAAAACTTGTAAGGCAGTCTTCTGTAGGTGTGCTTTACCAGAGTATTTCCTAATTTGCTGATGTAATCTTGAACTTCTTCTTGTGGGTATAAGCCGTCAAACTCTTCTATGGCAACCGGGATATAGCTTTGTCCTATTTCTATTTCCTTTCTTTCTGGAAGGAGAGTAAAAGAGGAACTTGTAGAAGAAGCGCAGCTTATTAAAAAAACTGTGAATATTAAAATGAGAAACCTTGCTTTCATAAGTAACATTTTAAATCTTAACAGTTTCTTAACAAAAGGCTCCTAAAATGCTTGCAAAACTGTATAGGAGGTACAGCTATGAGGAAAATGCTTAGAACCTTACTTGTAATCCTCTTGAGTGCGCTTGTGTGGAGTGCATCTTATGCCTCAGAGAAAAGGTGTTTGGTAATGGGTCTTATACCTGCAGAGGACCCTAAGTCCATGATTGAGCGCTACAAGCCTATGAAAGAGTGGATGGAAAAGGACATGGGGATGTGCATTGAGATGTTCACAGCAACTGACTACACGGGAGTTATTGAAGCTATGAGGGCTAAGAAGGTGGATTTTGCGTGGTTTGGAGCTTTCTCTTATGTGCTGGCAAACGAGAGAGCGGGTGCGGAAGCTTTTGCAGTTGGGGTTGATGAAAAGGGAAGGACTACCTACAGATCTTATCTTGTGGCAACGCCAGAGGTAGCAAAAGCTCTTGGTATTACCAAACCCCTTGAAGGAGAAAGTGGCCTTAAAGTCCTAAAGGAAAGGCTTGAAAAACACAAAGGAAAATTCAAATTTGCTTTTTTGCTTTCACAGACCCGGCATCCACCTCTGGATACGCTATCCCTTACTACTACATAGCCAAGACTGGTATTGAGCCCAAGGAATACTTCAAGAGTGTAAGCTTTGTTGGAACCCACGATGCAGCGGAGTTAGCAATCTTCAAAAAGACTTTGGATATAGTAGCTGACAACGACATAACCTACGACAA
>CAZZKD010000237.1:0-2570 GCA_964655095.1 uncultured Thermocrinis sp. | reverse complement strand
GCTTAGGAATAAGGTTTTAAGCTCTGCCCAAGAGCAGATAAAGGATCCATCTAACGTTATCTTTGAAGGCGGGGACGAGATAGACAGGGCTAATGTGGAAACTGGTAGATACTTAAATCTTCAACGAATAAAAACCAGAGAGCTAAAGCTTTTAAGGAAGATAGACTATGCACTGTATAAAATAGATATGGGTAGCTATGGTATATGCGAAAGCTGTGGTGCCCCTATACCCTTTGAAAGGTTGATCGCAAGACCTGTAACCACCATGTGCATAAACTGTAAAGAATTAGAAGAGGAAAGGGAACATGACTGAAGAGTGGATGTTTCCAAGGGTTCAAAAGCTTCCAAAGTACGTCTTTGCTATGGTTAATGAGCTAAAGTATAAGCTGAGAAGGGAAGGAGAGGACATAGTGGATTTAGGGATGGGGAACCCAGACCTGCCACCTGCAGAACACATAATAGAAAAACTCTGCGAGGTGGCAAGAAGGGACAACGTGCATGGATACTCCGCATCAAGGGGAATCCCAAGATTGAGAAAGGCTATATGTGATTTTTACAAAAGGAGGTATGAGGTTGAGTTAGACCCAGAACCCCAAGCCATAATGACCATAGGTGCAAAGGAAGGATATTCGCACCTCATACTGGCTATTGTAGAGCCCGGAGATTCAATCATAGTTCCCAACCCAACTTATCCTATACACTACTATGCACCTATAATAGCTGGTGCGGACGCTCTGTCCATACCTATCATCCCAGATAAGGGAGAAGACTTTGAGGAGAGCTTTCTGAAAAGAATTTACCACACTGTTAAGTCCTCTTACAGAAAACCCAAAGCGTTGGTTCTTAGCTTTCCCCACAATCCTACCACTTTCTGCGTAAGTCTTGACTTTTTTAAAGAAGTGGTTGGTTTTGCAAAAAAGGAGGGCATATGGATAGTCCATGATTTTGCCTATGCGGACTTAGGCTTTGACGGATACAAACCTCCAAGCATACTGCAGGTAGAAGGGGCAACCGATGTAGCTGTGGAGATCTATTCTATGTCTAAGGGCTTTTCTATGGCCGGTTGGAGGGTAGCCTTTGTTTTAGGAAACGAGATACTCATAAAAAACTTAGCTCATCTTAAAAGCTACCTTGATTATGGAGTTTTTACACCCATACAGGTAGCATCAATAATAGCTTTAGAAAGCCCTTACGAAATAGTGGAAAAAAACAGAGATGTTTATCAAAAAAGGCGGGATGTGTTGGTGGAAGGGCTAAACAGAATTGGTTGGGAAGTGCAAAAACCCAAGGCTTCTATGTTCGTTTGGGCTCGCATACCTGAATGGGTTGGTATGAACTCCCTTGATTTCTCTCTCTTTTTGCTAAAGGAGGCAAAGGTGGCTGTTTCTCCGGGTATAGGTTTTGGTGAATACGGGGAAGGCTACGTAAGATTTGCGCTGGTAGAAAACGAAAACAGGATAAGACAGGCTGTAAGAGGTATAAAAAGAGCTCTTCAAAAATTCAGACAAACAGTTTAGAGCTCTTTTGTAAGAAAATAGGCGTTTGTTTGCTCTGCTCCTACAGAGAGCAAAAGCTCACAGAGGCGGGATATTGTCCCTCCAGTAGTTAGCACGTCATCCACGATCAGAACCTTTTTGCCTTCAAGGGCTTCTATCCACTCTTTTCTTAGTGTGTGAGTTTGGGATGCTTTAATCCTTTTTTTCTTATCCAACCTTGCCATAGGTGGGTCAAAGCCAACTCTTTTAAAAACTCGCTGATAAGGCACTTCCGCACCTTTTAGGATCTCTTCTATTTGATTGAAACCTCTAGTCCAAAATCTTCTGAGGTTTAACTCAGGAAAGGTTATAATATCTGGGTTTGTCTGCTCTATAAATTCCCAAAGATGGTCCTTTATAGATCCTCCGAGCCACCTTGCTAAAAAGGGATTGTTAGAAAACTTTATCTGCTGCACAATGCTCTTTAGCACACCTTCGTATTTTCCAAAAACTCTGTAGGAAAAGACATAGGGTATGTGAGTGTATTCAATCGGGTGGAAAGGTTTTATATCCTGGATGCACTCCTTGCAAAGGAAGAGGTCCTCTATAGCTGGATTGTGGCAGTGGATACACTCTGCCTGAGAGATCCCCAAAAGCCTTAGGAAATTTCTCATTTAGAAAGCTCGCTTAACTTTGCAGTGGTTCCAAGGACAACCAGGATATCCCCTGGCAATATACGCTCATCACCGGAAGGATTAACCAACATAGCCTCTCCCCTCTTTATGGCCAACACGCTAATTTCAAAACGTTTTCTTAGGTCTAACTCTCTTAGAGATTTTCCTTGCATGAACTCAAAGGCTTTGACCTCAAAGATACTATACTTTTCCCCAATGGGTATCTCTTCTATGAACTCTCCGATCAGCAAAGAATGAGCAAGTCTTATAGCCATATCCCTTTCCGGATAGATCACCCTGTCCACTCCGAGCCTTTCCAAGATCTTACCGTGCATCGGATTAGCCGCTTTGGCGATAACCTCTTTTACTCCCAACTCTTTCAGCTGAACCACTATAAGAATGCTTGCCTCTATGTTTTCTC
>CAZZKD010000236.1:0-12630 GCA_964655095.1 uncultured Thermocrinis sp. | reverse complement strand
GCCAGAGGAGATTTTGGAGTATGCAAGCCAAAAAATACCTGCAGAGTTTGAAAGGTTTTCCAAAGCCAAAGAGAGCTTAGAAGAGTTAATAAGGGAATATCAGGAAAAACTCAAAGAGCTTGAACGTTCAAGTTTGGAACTGGAAAAGATGAAGGCTGAGTATATGGCAGTTCTGTCGGAAGCGGGCAGGATAAAAGAAGAAGCATACAAGGAAGGTATGTCTCAGGCACTGGAGTATCTTAAGCAAATAGAAAGGGAAGCGGAGGAGATACTAAAAACCGCAAAGGACAGGCAAAGGCTAAAGCAATTCCTTAGGGAAAAAACCCAAGATATAAACCAAAAAATAGAAAGGGAAGAAATAAGAGTGGGCGATTGGATTGAATTTATGGGTTCAAGAGGAAGAGTGTTAGAAGTAAAGGAGGATAAACTGCATGTATCCTTTGGTGGTGTAAAAGCTTGGGTGGATCTGCAGAAGGTAAAAAAAACTTACGCGGCTGAGCAAGAAACTCAAGAGCATAGCTTGGAGATAAAAAAGGCTTTACCCACAGAAATAAACCTTACAAGTTTAAGCACGGAAGAGGCTTTGCACAGGTTGGAGATGTTTTTGAAGGAAGCAAAGGCTATGGGAGTTAAAAGTGTAAAAGTAATTCACGGAACTGGAGTAGTAAAAAGAGTCGTGCAGGAGTTCTTGAAACACTACGAAAAAGTGGTTTTTTATAGAGAAGGATACCCAAGGGAAGGCGGATCGGGAGTTTCCATAGTGTTTCTTGAGAAATAAATCGTGTGAATATAACCTATTAGAAAATCTTAATATTGAAATACACTTCGTTAATGTTTTGAAAATTTCTATAGATAAAAAAGACACTTGGGTAATATTCTTAAAATCAAGATGAGGAGGTGCAAACATGGAGCTCACTAGAAGAACTTTACTTAAAGCTTCTGGTTTATCAGTAGGTGCAAGTTTGGCCGGTATTTTAGGCTTTGATCCAAAACCTGCTTTAGCACGAGTTAGAGAATTAAAGATAGCCCGAGCTAAGGCGGTAAAGAGTATATGTCCCTACTGCTCGGTTTCTTGCGGAGTGCTCATATACAGCTTAACGGACGGAGCAGCAAACGTAAAGCCAAGGGTTATACACGTGGAGGGAGATCCTGATACTCCTGTAAACAGAGGAACACTATGTCCTAAAGGGGCCACAATAAAAGACTTCATCAACTCTCCCAGAAGAATCACCAAACCACTATACAGAGCTCCAGGTGCAAAAGAGTGGCAAGAGATAACTTGGGATGAGGCTATAGAAAAGATGGCTAAGCTTATAAAGGACACTAGAGACAGAACTTTTATAGAAAAGGACGCAGATGGAAGAGTGGTAAACAGATGCGAAAGCATATTTTGGCTGACGGGCTCCGTAATGGAAAACGAAGCTGCCTACATTTGGATCAAATTAGGTAGAATTCTTGGTTTAACTGCTTTAGAAACTCAGGCTCGAATATGACACGCACCCACAGTGGCCAGTTTGGCCACAAGATTTGGAAGGGGTGCGATGACCAACAGCTGGGAAGACATAAAAAATGCGGACCTAATTTTCGTTATGGGAGGAAACCCAGCGGAGAACCACCCCTGTGGCTTTAAATGGGCTATAAAGGCAAGGCAGGAGAAGGGAGCAAAGATCATCTGCGTAGATGTAAGATACACAAGAACCGCTGCAGTGTCTGATATATTTGTCCAAATAAGGCCTGGTTCGGATATAGCCTTTATGGGTGGTCTGATAAATTACGTCTTACAAAACAAAAAGTACCACGAAGAGTATGTAAGACACTTCACCAATGCTACTTACATAGTCAAAGATACCTACAACTTTGACCCAGAGACGGGGCTATTTGCTGGCTTTGACCCAGAGAAGAAACAATACGATAGGAAATTGTGGGATTACGAAAGGGATGAGAACGGTAAAGTAAAGAAGGACATGAGTATGGAGCATCCAAGATGTGTTTTCCAATTGCTAAAGCAATTTTATTCAAGATACACGCCAGAGGTAGTGGAAAAAATCACCGGTGTTCCAAAAGAAAAGTTTTTGGAAGTGGCAAAGTTGGTGGCAGAGACTGGCGCACCTGATAAGTCCATGACCCACCTTTATGCCTTAGGTTGGACTCATCACAGCTTGGGAACTCAAGTGATAGGTTCCATGGCAGTTCTGCAACTCCTTTTAGGAAATATAGGTATACCAGGCGGAATGGTGGGAGCTCTTAGGGGGCACTCCAATGTCCAAGGTGTAACAGACTTAGCTGGAGAGGGTAGATTCTTACACGGCTACCTAAGACCTCCCAGACCAGAACAACAAACTTTAAAGGATCACATAGAAGCAAACACTCCCAAACCCTGGGATGATGGTTCTATGAACTATTGGTCCAATTACTCCAAGTTTATAGTATCTTTACTCAAAGCCTATTACGGAGATAATGCCACGCCAGAGAACGATTTTGCATACAGCTTTCTGCCAAAGCAGGACAAGCTAATATCTTGGGACGAGGCAGTGGATAGAATGTTCAGAGGTAAGATGGAGGGTTTGGTATCCCTTGGTGTAAACATTCTGGCTAATACACCAAACGTAAACAAAACGGTTAAGGCGCTTTCTAATCTCAAATGGATGGTGGTGGTGGATGTCTTTGAAATAGAAATGGCATCTTTCTGGAAAGAAAATCCAGAAGCAATAAAGACAGAAGTTCTACTTTTACCTTCTGCCCTATTTGCGGAGAAGGATGGAACAAAGACCAACAGTGGAAGGCGTATCTCTTGGCAGTATAAAGCTGTAGATCCTCCTGGTGAAGCCAAGTCTGAATACTGGTTGGCGGGCAGGTTCTACATGAAGCTAAAGAGCCTATACGAGAAAGAAGGGGGTAAATTTCCAGACCCCATCCTCAAAGCACGGTGGCCTTTCCAAAACCCGTATGAACCTACCGCAGAAGAAATATTGGCTTTAGAAATAAACGGAATAGCTTTGGCAGACCTTAAAGATGATAAAGGCAATGTGGTGTTAAAGAAGGGTGAAAGACTACCAAGCTTTACTATGCTAAGGGATGATGGTACTACCGCCTGCGGTATGTGGCTTTACTGTGGAGTTTTCCCTCAGCGAGGAAACAGAGCAAAGAGTATAGACCTTTCCGACCCCTCCGGACTTGGAATATATCCAAACTTTGGATACAGCTGGCCAGCCAACAGAAGAATACTTTACAACAGGGCTTCTGCAGACCCGACCGGTAAACCCTGGTCTCCAAAGAAAAAACTCATATGGTGGAACGAGAAAGAAGGTAGATGGGTTGGATACGATGTTCCTGATATAAAACCAGATCTACCACCAGAGTACGGACCCTTTATTATGCTACCGGAAGGCAGGGGTAGGCTTTACAACTTTTTCTTGGTTGATGGGCCTTTCCCAGAACACTACGAACCTTACGAATCTCCTGTTCAAAATGTTCTTCATCCAAAGACTTCTAATAACCCTGTTGTAAAGGTATTCAAGTCCGATTTGGACTTGCTTGGCACACCGGATAAGTTTCCACACTGCGCTACCAGTTATAGACTAACCGAGCACTTCCACTTCTGGACGAAGCACGTATACGGCACATCGGTACTCTTCCAAAAGATGTTCGTGGAAATACCAGAAGAGCTTGCACAAGAGCTCGGCATTAAAGAAGGTGATAAGGTTAGGATAACTACTGCGAGGGGTTCAGCGGAAGCTTACGCATTACCCACAAAAAGAATAAAACCTCTCATAGTAAACGGCAAGAAGGTTTATACTGTAGGCATTCCCATTCACTGGGGTTTTGAAGGGTTTGTGAAAGGAGCTCTTGCTAATCTGACCACCCCCTACGTCTGGGACCCCAATTCCCAAACGCCAGAGTTTAAAGGGTTCCTTTGCAATATAGAAAAAGTAGTATAAGGAGGTTGTGCTATGAGTTTTACTACAACAGAAGGGACTGTAGGAATGGGACTCAAACGGGTGTCGGCTTCCAAGCCGCCCGCTGAGGTTAAAATCTACGACAAGCTTGCCATACTTGTAGATGTATCCTCCTGTATAGGGTGTAAGGGGTGCGAAGCGGCGTGTGTCCAATGGCACGACCTAAAACCCCCCTTGCTTTCCGAAGCACAGGCACCAGTGGGCTATCAATCCTATCCAGACCTTATGCCCAGCATATTCATGATGATGAAGTTCAACGAGGCAGAAACGGAAAAAGGAATTACGTGGTTTATAGCGAAGTATCAATGCATGCACTGTGGAGACCCTGGATGCCTAAAAGCCTGTCCATCCCCAGGTGCAATAATTCAATACCAAAACGGTATAGTGGACTTTGACCATTCCAAGTGCATAGGCTGTAGATACTGCCTTTCTGGTTGCCCCTTTGACATACCAAGGTATGACGCCAACAATAAGCCATGGAAATGCAACTTCTGTGTTGATAGGGTTTCTGCTGGACTTGAGCCAGCCTGTGTGAAGACTTGTCCCACCAACTGCCTACATTTTGGGACAAAAGAAGAGATGTTGTATAAAGCCCAGAAGATAGTAGCACAGCTCAAGCAAAGAGGTTTTGAAAATGCTTCTATATACGACCCCCCTGGAGTGGGTGGCACCGGGTACATCTACGTTCTCCCTCATGGAGACAAACCAGAGATGTACGGACTTCCCAAAGAAGCGAGCATCTCTCCCCTTGTAAGCTTGTGGAAAGGTCCGCTTAAGCTGGTTGGTAGCATTGTACTTTGGGGTTCCTTACTTGGAGCATTCTTACAGCTAATATTGTTTGGCCCAATAAAGGTAGGAAAGAAAGAAAAAAAGGAGGAGTAAGCCATGGAAGACGTAAAAAAGCTTGAAGAGTTAGAAGTTGAGAGGTTTTCCGCCTTTGAGAGAGTAATACACTGGTTGGTTGCCGTATCCTTTCTTTACCTTTTCCTGTCTGGTCTTGGTATATACTCTCCAAAGTTTAGTTGGCTACTTACTGTGCTTGGAGGAAAGGAATTTTCCAGCTGGCTCCATCCAATAGCGGGTATTGTGTACTTCGTAGGTGTTCTTCTTATGTTTCTGAAATGGGCAAAGGATTTTGTGCTATCTGCAGAAGATATAGCATGGCTCAAAGGTGTTAAGCATTACATAAAGGGTAAGGAAGAAGAGCTTCCGGAAGCTGGAAAATACAACGCGGGACAAAAACTTTTTGGCTGGATAGTTTTTCTGGGAAGTGCAGTATTTTTGATCTCCGGCATAGTCATGTGGTTTCCAGAAAGTTTTTCCTTAGGTCTGGTAAGGTTGGCTATAATCTTGCACGAGATTGCTTTCATAGTGGTAGGTGCTGGTTTTATAGTGCACGTGTATATGGGAACCATAGGAGTGCCGGGTTCTCTCAGCGGTATGATAACCGGCAAGGTATCAGCTCTATGGGCTATGGCACACCATCCAAAATGGTTTAAACAAACGATGGGAGGGAAATAACCATGAGGTTAAAATTTTTGTTAATCTCTATTGCTACTTTTTCCTCCTTAGCTTTAGCACAAGAGCTAAAGGCTTACGCAGAGCTTATTAACCAAAAAGGAGATAAAATTGAGACTGCTGAATTTGTTCAAACTAACTCGGGAGTGCTTATAAAGTTGGAAGCTAAAGGACTTCCTCCCAACGCTGAGCTTGCCCTTCACATACACGAAGTTGGGAAATGTGATCCGCCGGACTTTATGTCTGCCAAAGGACACTTCAATCCCTTTAAGAAAAAACATGGATTTTTAAATCCAGAGGGACCTCACGCTGGAGACATGCCTAACGTATTTACAGACTCAAACGGAAACTTAAAAGTGCATGTTCTTAACACCTTTGTTACATTAGAGCGTGGGAAAGGGAACAGCCTGTTTAAGGAAGGTGGCACATCTTTGATGATACACCAACATGTAGATGACTACAAAAGCGACCCAGCCGGGCATGCTGGACCCAGAATAGCCTGCGGAGTTATAAAATAGAAGAATGAACATAATAAGACTGAAAGAGAGAGAATACAGTATAAAGAGGGCTTCTTATCTAAAAGGCAAGTATCCGGAAGTTCAAGAAATACTGAACTTTTTGGAAAGAGTTCTTCAGTGGCAAAAAGACCTATACGAAAGGATAGAAGATAGATCAGAGGTTAATTGGAGAAAGGGCTTAAGAGAGATCCACACACTTTTGGAGATTTGCACAAATCACGGTTCTGAAACCATAAAGGAAGCCGCAGAACAATTGAGGAGCTTGGGTAAAGAGAACGCAGAAAAACTTATTACCAAGTTCCTGAAGGAAAAGGATGCTCCTGACGAGCAAAGGTTTATCTTTTTATCTTTTTTAAATCCATTCTTTTCCAGAATGGCGGAGGATCAGGATGTGGATGTTAATGGTTGGCTAAAAGAAAAGTGTCCAGTCTGCGGGTTTCGTCCCTCTGTCTCTTACATTATGGATACAGAGGATGTGGAAGGGGGTAAGTATCTAAGCTGTGTGTTGTGCAACACCAGTTGGTTATACTATCGGACCAAATGTCCCAAGTGTGGAAACGTGGAGGACGAAGCTTTTGAATATTTCTACGATCAAGAAAATAGATATACACAGATTCAAGTTTGTAAAAAGTGTAACACCTACCTAAAGGTAATAGACCTTAGGATAGATGGGCTTGCGGTCCCACACATTGACGATATAGCAACTATTAGCTTAGACCTATGGGCAAAGGAGCAAGGTTTTGAAAAGTATGAGAGAAATATACTGGGATTATGATAAGCAGAAGATTTTTCTTGAAAATATTGGGCATATCCTTTTTTGCTGAAGCAAAGATGGAAGAAGACATAGATGTGTTAGGCTGTAAGCTTAAGAAGGACAGACTTTATAGGATTAACGAAGAGAGGATGTTGTTCCAGTGGGTGAGGGAAGAAGGAAAGGACCTATACTCCGTTGGGTTTATGCCTATACTTTCAGCCTTGGTATATCCTTTATACTCTGTAAAAATAAAGCCTGTGGGGACTGAGGTAGAATATGATGGAAACATAGCGGTGGTGGAAGCTGGTAAAAGGGTATCCACCTTTCCTTCACCCCTAAGTGGGAAGATAGTGGACAAAAACTCCGAGTTAGAAAAAGACCCATCCTCTATAATAGGCGATCCATACCGAGCTTGGTTGGTAAAGATAGAGTCAAAAGACAAGGAAAGCCTGAGGAAACTCAAAAGGGCGGAGGAGATCGTAGATACTGTCAGGAAGATTATAATAAGGGAGCAGATCGAGTGTCCTCCAAGAAGGTAGGGAGAGCGTGGTTGGCTGGTGCCACCCCGGGACTTCAAATCCCGTGAGGGGTTGCTATGGCAATCCCTGGAGGGTTCGATTCCCTTGCTCTCCCGCTAAGCCTTATAGACATTTATACCTTCGCCCCTTTCAATCCAACCTATGTGCCACAAGCTTAACTTTAACTCTCTGGATAAGGTCTGAACCTCACCTTCTTTTTGCTTTGGAACTGTAAAGAGGAGCCCACCTGAGGTGGTTGGGTCTGACAGGATAATCAGTTCCCACTTTTCCAATCCAGAAAAAGTAAGGAAAGGTTTAACAAAATTAAAGTTATCCAACGCACCCTTTGGGTATATGCCCATCTTTGCAAAATGGGCGGATTGCTCGTAAAAGGGCACCTTTGAAAAGTCTATTATTAGCTTTACTCCCGACTTTTTGGCTATATTGTAAGCGTGGCCCAAAAGTCCAAAACCCGTTACATCTGTGCAGGCGTTGGCGTTCACCCTTAGGGCAAGCTCACCAGCTTTATCGTTCAAAAGTAGCATGTTTTGGATTGCCTCTGGAATATCTTTTTCTTCAATCTTTCCCTCTTTTATAGCCTTGGTTAGTATGCCCACACCTATGGGTTTTGTAATATAGACAAGGTCGCCGGGCTTGGCTCCTTCCTGTGTTAAGATCCTTCCAGATGGACAAATTCCAAAGACTGCCAAGCCAAACTTGGGCTCCTGGTCGTCTATGGTGTGTCCTCCTAATAGCACTGTCTTTGCCTCTCTGAGTTTGTCTGTAGCACCCCTGAGCACTTCCTTTAGGACCTCTGGGGAGAGCTGACAGTGGTTAAAACCAAGCACCGCAAGGGCTGTTAGTGGAATTCCCCCCGTGGCGTATATATCGCTAAGGGCGTTGGCCGTGGATATGGCTCCCCAAAGGTATGGGTCATTTACTATGGGAGTTATAAAATCCACCGTATGCAAAAACACAGAGCCTTTGTATTCATAAGCCCCCGCATCGTCTCCTACACCCAAGAGGGTGTATTCATCCCTATACAGATCAAGCCCCGCCAAAAGGTTTTCCAGGTCCCCCGGACCTACCTTAGCTGCTCAACCAGAAGCCCTAACAAGTTTCAAAAGTTGAACCCTATCCATGTTAAGCACTCTCAATACTGTATTCAGCTATTGGATCCTCCCTAAAGGATAACTTAAGAGATCAAAAACGGTATTCCTTAGAAAGTTTAGAAGGATCCAAAGTTTTTGTTTGAAAACTTAAAAAGTTTGTTCTAAGCCTTTTACTATTCTGACCAAGTCTTTTATGTCCTCTTCGAGAAGTGTTCTCATATCAAGGAGTAATAGGTCTTCCTTTATTCTACCTACCACAGGAGGTTCCTGTTTAAGCATTAGGGTATAAAGTTCCTTAGCATTCATCTTTTCGTGTTTTAGGGCTAAGCAATAGGTGGGTAGCTCCAACTTAGGAAGAGCACCCCCACCACACTTTGAATAGTCTCTTATAACCCTAATCTTTAAACCTCTAACTGAGCCCAGCCTCTTAGCCAAACGTTTTGCCTTTTTCTCAAGATCCTTCTCTGTAGCAGAAAGCATTTTTATTGTGGGGATTTCCTCAAACCTTCCCTCCCGGTAAAGCCTGAGTGTATATTCAAGGGCGGATAGGGTAAGCTTATCAATTCTTAAGACTCTGCTAAGTGGATTGCCTTTTAAAGGTTCTACAAACTCTTTCTTTCCTAAGATTATGCCTGCCTGAGGACCACCCAAAAGCTTATCCCCACTACCAGAAACCAAGTGCAAACCTTTTTTTATAAGTTCTTCAAAGGATTTTTCCTCGTAGTTTATACCAAGCTTCCTTAGGCTCAAAAGAAGACCGCTACCCGCGTCGTAATAAACAGGCAACCCCAAGTGCAAGAGTTCCTCTGCATCTACCTCCTCCACAAAACCTTCAACGTAGAAGTTGCTTTTGTGCACCTTCATTATTAAGGCAGTGTTTGGGCTGATGGCATTTTTGTAATCCATAAGCTTTGTCTTATTGGTAGTCCCCACTTCTACCAGAATAGCTCCAGAAGCCCTCATTATATCCGGTATGCGAAAGCTTCCCCCTATCTCCACAAGCTCCCCTCTAGACACTATAACTTCCTTCCCTTTTGCGTGGGTGTTTAGAACAAGAAAAACTGCCCCAGCGTTGTTGTTTACCACGTGGGCAGACTCACACCCAGTAAGTTCTACAAGATAGCCTTCAATTAGGCTTACTCTTGAACCTCTCTTTCCCAGCTCCAAATCAAACTCTAAGTTGCTGTAATGAGTGGCTATTTCTTTAACAAAGTTTGCCACCTCTTCCGAAAGCACGGACCTTCCGAGGTTTGTATTTATTACTACTCCAGTAGCGTTTATAACACGTCTTATGTTCGTCTTCTTTAGCCTGCTTAATTCCTCGTTTATTACTTCCCTTAGATCCTCCAAGTTAGTCCTTTTGCCCGCAAGTACTTCTTTCCTTACCCTATCCACAGCCTGTTTTATAGCTCTTTTTACTAAGCTGTTATCTTCGTGCATATTACCATACTCTTCCAGAAGCTTAGACACCTGAGGTATTTGTCTAAGCAGTTCCCTCATCTTACAAATCTCCTGATGTTGCCTTCCCTTTTGGTATAGCCAAGCCTGTCTATGTATTCCAGAAGCGGTATAAGATACTTTCTGCTTAGACCAGTCAGCTGCTTTGCATCCTGAACTTCAAAAGTATCGCCCAAAGATCTAAGCTCTGTTATGATCTGCCTTAAAAGAGTATCTGAAATATAAAGATGCTCTCCCAAGCTATGAACCTTTCCCTTTTTAACCGCAAGCGGGAGGACGCTTTTGAACCTTTCCAATTCCCTCTCTTCTCTGATAAAGTTCCCCATAAACTCTAAAAGTTGCCTGAAAATTTCCAGATCCTCCAAGTTAGCCTTTCTCTCGTCTAAGAGATACCCCTCCACCACTCTGTAGCCTTTTAAACTGCCTATTAGGTATCTAAGAAGCTCTTCCCAAAGGTTGAGAGATCTTTTAACTTCTTCTAAGCTTAAAAGGCCTTCTCTACTGCTTACTACTTTTTCCAACTGTTCCTTCAACTCTTCCACAACAGACCTGTGTAAGAATCTATCATCAATCCTTACAGCTTCTATTCTACTTGGGTTGATGTATTTTCCAAACAGAGCATTTATCTCACCAATGGATGCTCCTTTTTTGCCCATTTCAAGTGTAAAGTATTTGATGAGGTCCTTTTCCAATAAGTCTAAATGATGATTTATAAACTTTTTTCTCTTTAAGATTGGTCTTGGATGGATCACCCGATAACTACCCACCACAGTGCCAGAAGAGTCTATTAAAGGCCCCCTATCTCCTACGAAAGCTATTACAGGTTCCCTTAGGCTTATTAGATACAAGTCTTCAGCGATCCTCTTCTTTTTAAAGGGAATTTCTCTCATATAGAAAAATAAGGTTCCTTCGCCCTTTGGTAGCTGTCCATCAACCTTTACTATTAGGTATTTACTTTTCAAAGCTTGATCTTTCTTGATAAGCATAAATCCCCTTTCCACCTGACCAGGTTCCACACCCGAAACAAGCAGAGCCAATCTCTCCCCTTCCTGCCCTTCCTTCACAAAAACCCCATGGTTTTGAATTTTTTTAACCCTAACCTCCAACCCCAAAGGTTCCAGCAATAAACTCTCTCCCTCCTCTACCTTACCAGAGATACAACTACCCCTTAGAACTGTCCCGTAGCCCTTAACGTTAAAGGCAGAGTCTAAGACCATCCTAAAAAAGTCTAAACCAGTGTCTGATATATCCTTTGCATAATTACCTATGGCATTCTTTAGACCATCTAAACCAAAACCTGTAAAAGCGGAAACTACGGAAACGCAGTATGCGGATAATCCCTCCTCTCTTAAAAATTCCAAAACTTCCATCTTTGCAAGTTCCAAGGTTTCCTCATCCACCCTATCCGCCTTTGTTAAAACCACCAAGCAGTGGGTTAGACCAATAGATTTTGCAAGTCTGGCGTGTTTGATAGTTTCTGGCATGACACCCTCCATAGGATCTACTACCAAGAGCATTCCTTTAACACATGCGAGACCCGCTATGGCATTCTTTATAAACCTCTCATGACCGGGTATATCTATAAGCTCTACTCTTAGGTTTTCTAAAGGATAATCTAAAAAGGCAAAGCCTAAATCAATACTCATACCCCTTCTTTTTTCTTCCGGAAGTCTATCCGTGTCTATACCAGTAAGGGCTTTAACTAAGGTAGTTTTTCCGTGGTCCACGTGTCCTGCCACACCTATGGGAACAAACCTCATGATAAACTCTGCACAAAGCTATACTTTCTCATCTCCTCCATAAAATACCTTACCGCTGGCATTAGAGACCTGTTCTCGTCATAAACGAGGTAGAACTCTCTTTCTATAAGCTCAAAACCTTCTATGTCTAACCGCTTGATGTCCTTGTATTTTCTGAGAGCTAGGGAGGAGAGGAAGGATACCGCTTTTGTTTTTCTAAGCACGTCCACAATTACTTCGTTCTTGTCCGTTATCATAAGAACATTCAGATCCTTAAAGCTTAATCCATACTTTGAAAGGGCTTCTTCCAGCAGTCTTCTAGTGCCAGAACCCTCTTCCCTGATTATCCAGGGCAATTTCCTTAGGTCCTCCATGCTTAACCTTTTGCTAAGACCCACTCCTCCCACTATGCATATTTGATCTTTCCATAGGGCTTCATACTTGAGCTCGTAAAAACCAGCTCTTGCACCTACCACACCCAAATCTAATTTTCCTTCCCTTATCTTTTCCAGCACATCCTTTGAGTCGCTTATGTAGAACTCAAGGGTTGTTTGAGGATTCTTTGAAAGAAAGTTTGAGACTATTTCTGGCAGTATGTAGCTTCCAGGAACAGAGCTTGACCCAAGTTTTATGAGTCCTCTGTAGGACCCGGAAAGAAGCTTTATCTCCTCTATGGTAGCAAGCTTTAGCTCCAGTATCTTTTTGGCATAGGGATATAGCATTTGAGCAGTGCTCGTTGGAATTAGCCTTTTTCCCTTTTTGTAAAAGAGTTTCAGGCCTATCTGCCTTTCAAGCTGGTGTATATGAAAGCTTATGGTGGACTGGGAAAGATGCAGACATTCTGAGCTTTTTGAAACGCTTTGTTCCTCGTATACACAACAAAACAATTCAAGCAACCTAAGGTCTATATCTATGTTCTTCACAAGTTTTTATAATATTTCCCTTAGAAAAAACCTGCGTAATCCAAATCATAGGTTTTTGAACTATCCAGCCAGCTCCACCGCCTTTTTGGCTCCATCCCACATGTCCTCTGCGGTTATAAAGTTAAGTCCAGATT
>CAZZKD010000235.1:0-2556 GCA_964655095.1 uncultured Thermocrinis sp. | reverse complement strand
AAAAGAGATCAACCACAGCACGGATTATAGAACTGCTTGAAAAGAGCGGAGCGATGGAATATACATGTGTGGTAGTACATTCTGCCACAGACCCAGCATCTTTGCAATACTTGGCTCCCTTTGTGGGATGCACCATAGGTGAGTATTTCAGGGACAACGGAAAGCATGCACTTATAATCTACGATGACCTTTCAAAGCATGCAGAAGCTTACAGACAGCTATCTTTGCTTATGAGAAGACCTCCGGGAAGGGAAGCGTATCCGGGAGACGTTTTCTATCTTCATTCAAGGCTTTTGGAAAGGGCTGCCAAGCTCAACGACGAGCTAGGGGCAGGATCTTTGACTGCTCTTCCAATAATAGAAACTAAGGCTGGAGACGTAGCCGCATACATTCCTACAAACGTTATATCCATCACAGATGGGCAGATATACTTAGAGCCTGACCTGTTTAACAAAGGTATAAGACCTGCCATAAACGTAGGTCTTTCTGTTTCGCGTGTGGGTGGTGCGGCACAGATAAAGGCTATGAAACAGGTAGCGGGATCTCTTAGGCTGGAGTTAGCTCAGTTTAGGGAGCTGGAAGCCTTCGTGCAGTTTGCCTCTGAACTTGACAAAGCAACCCAGCAGACCATCAACAGAGGACTGAGGCTTGTAGAGCTTCTAAAGCAAGAGCCATACAATCCTATACCTGTGGAAAAGCAAATAGTAGCCATATATGCGGGGACCAATGGATACTTGGATGACCTACCTGTGGAAGCAGTCAGGAAGTTTGAAAAACAGCTATACACATACCTTGATAAACAAAGACCCGATATCCTAAAAGAGATAAAAGAAAAGAAGGCCCTTGATGACGAGCTCAAAAAGAAAATAGACGAGGCGCTCAAGGACTTTAAGTCTAAATTTTCACCTTGAAGGTTTATGTAGGATGTAGTGGTTTTTACTACAGAGACTGGGTGGGGGTCTTTTACCCACCCAACTTAAAAAGGCAGGAGTGGATAAAGTACTACGAAAGGTTTTTTAACGTATTGGAGCTTAACTCTTCTTTTTATAGGTTTCCAGACAGAAAAAGTGTAAAAAGCTTATTGGAAAGGACCAGCAAACTTAAGTTTTCTGTAAAAGCCCATCAAGTTTTCACACACAGAAGGAACTTCTTCTCGGAGGATGTAAAAAGATTTATCTACTCCATAGAGCCCATAATTGAAGAAGAGAGGCTCATAGCCATCCTCTTTCAATTTCCACACAACTTTGGATACTCTGCAGAAAGCCTTGAGTATTTAAGGAAGATATCTAAGGAGTTTAAAGGCATAGACAAGGTGGTGGAGGTAAGAAACAAAAGCTTTAGGAGGGCTGACTTTTACCAGTTTTTGGAAGAAAATGGTTTTTCTCTGGTGAATAGTGATGCGCCAAAGGATAAGAGGTTTTTGGTAGGACCTTGGGTGGGAGTTGGGGCAATAAACTATGTAAGGCTCCACGGAAAGGACCCAGAAAACCTCTATGACTATCTTTACTCCTTGGAGGAGCTGAAAAAGATTAGGAGTAAAATAAAAGCATTGGGGGATAGGGAGACTTACATATTTTTTAACAACACTGCAAAGGCTAAGGCAGTGCTAAACGCCCTTCAAACTAAGCTTTTGTTCGGCATTGATGTGGAGATTCCAGAAAGCTTACAAAGAGCCTTTGAAGAAAGGGAGTGGGAATGATGAACCGCACTCTACTTTACGGAGAGGGGCTTTTTGAAACTATGAAACTGCCTATATCGGAAAAAAGGCTTAGACTGCACTACGAAAGGTTAAAGGGATCAGCAGAATTCTTTGGCATACCCTGTCCAAGTTACGAAGAGTTTAAAAAAGACTGCATGGTAGAAGTAAAGGATCAATCTTACCTTAAGTTTTGTCTGATTGCCAAGGGAGAGGACTACTACGGTGGAAAGGCTACCGATTATGGGAAGATGATCATACTCAAAAAGCTCAAACCTATTCAAGGGACTATAAAACTCACCCTTTCATCCTACAGAAGACACTCCACAGACCCCATTTGTAGGCACAAGACCACAAACTACCTATTTAACGTAATGGTAAAAAGGCAGGCTTTGCAAGAGGGTTTCTACGATGGGATCATAGTAAATGAAAGGGATGAATTGTGCGAAACCTCTTCAGCTAACCTTTTGTTTCTTAAGGGAAGCAAGCTTTACACGCCAGCCAAAGAAAGCGGAAGGCTTGAGGGCACCACTCTGAAGATTTTGAAAAATCTTATGGACGTTAAAGAAGAGCGTATAAAAGTTGAAAGACTGAACGATTTTGAGGGTGCCTTTATCATCAATGCTTTGATTAACTGCGCGCCAGTGAAGATAGAAGGTTTTGTCCTCAAAGTGTTGGAGGATGTGGCTTTGGAGATCAAGAAAGCTATTGAAAGGTTTGAATTTGATATATAATATAAAGGTAAAGGGTGCGTAGCTCAATGGCAGAGCGGGCGGCTCATAACCGCCCGGTTGGGGGTTCGAGTCCTCCCGCACCCACTTTAGTTCAAAAACCTACCAAGCACATCTCCAAAGAACACA
>CAZZKD010000234.1:0-2526 GCA_964655095.1 uncultured Thermocrinis sp. | reverse complement strand
CGCATCTGCCCCAGCCTCTATCAGGTCCTTTGTTGCCTCTGCAGTTGCGACGGTTCCAGCTATAACATCTACGTTTGGGGATAAAGACTTTATCTCTTGGACTGTATCCAAAACTCTTTTTGAATGGCCGTGAGCTGTATCCACAACTATCACATCCACACCGACGGAAACAAGCGCCAAAACCCTTTCCTTTGTATCTGGTCCAGTTCCAACCGCTGCGCCAACCCTTAACCTACCCATCTCATCCTTGCACGCATTGGGATATTTTTGCCTTTTGACAATGTCCTTTATGGTTATAAGTCCCACAAGATTCCCCTCTTTATCTACTATGGGAAGCTTTTCTATTTTGTGTCTGTGTAGGATCTCCTTAGCTTCCTCTAAGGTGATCCTTTCTTTGGCTACTATCAGGTTTTCCTTGGTCATAAACATGGATACTGGTTTGTTATAATCGGTAGGTTTTATAAACCTGAGGTCCCTGTTGGTTAAAATTCCCACAAGCTTGTTTCCGTCAGAAACTACAGGCACGCCGGAGATCTTATACCTTTCCATGATTTCCAACGCACTTTTAACGCTGGTGTCTGGTCTTACCGTAACCGGATTGACGATCATCCCACTCTCAGATTTTTTAACCCTCTCCACTTCCTTAGCTTGATCTTCTATTCTCATGTTCCTGTGGATTATGCCTATGCCTCCTTCCCTTGCTATGGCTATTGCCATTCTATGGTCCGTGACCGTGTCCATTGCAGCGGAAACTATAGGAATGTTTAGCTTGATCCTTTTGGTTAGTTGGGTAGAGACATCTACCTCATGAGGAAGCACTTCGGAATACTGAGGGATCAGTAGTATATCGTCAAAGGTAAGCCCTTCAAAAACTTCTATGTTTTCCATATATTTATTATAATGCCCAACTTGGTAATAACGGGTGGAACAAAGGGTATAGGGAGGGCAACAGTTGAGCTTTTTCTAAGGGAAGGGTGGAACGTATGCACCTGCGCAAGGTCCGAAGAAGGTCTAAAAAGACTTAAGGAAGAGCTAAAACATCCAAAAAACCTACATACAAAGGTGTGCGACGTGGGGGACAGGAAGTCTGCCAAAGCCTTTGTAGAATTTTGCCAAGAAAACCTTAAGAGTTTTGACTTGCTTATAAACAATGCAAGCATATTGGGAGAAAGAACAAGCATAGAACACTACCCAGAGGATATTTGGGAGGAAGTGATAAGGATAAACCTAAACGGTGTTTTTTATATAACAAAGTATGCCATCCCCTACATGAAAGCGGGAGGAGTTATAATAAACCTATCTTCGGGTGCTGGCAAAAGACCTGCACCTTACTGGGGAGCGTATGCGGTATCTAAGTTTGGGATAGAAGGGTTTTCATTGCTTTTGGCGGAAGAGCTAAAACAAAAAGGTATAAAGGTATATGCCCTAAATCCGGGTGCCACAAGGACCCAGATGAGGGCAAAGGCTTACCCACAGGAGGATCCCCTCACCTTAAAACCCCCGGAGGATGTAGCAAGGTTTATACTTTCTATGCTGAAGGATCCTCCCACATCCGTTAGTGTGGATTTTAAAAAGTAAGGATGGAAAAGAAAACACTTATACTTTTATCTGTAATCGGCGTCCTATCTGCCCTTTTTTTGATAGCCCTTAGGAACTACACAGTTCTTGACTTTGAAACCTTTGCCTACCTTATAGCCCTTGTGCGTATCCCAACATTTTTTGTTCTTGTCTTCCTTTGTTTGAGCTTACTGCTGATGGGTACTCAAATAGTAGGTAAAAGGCTATTTACCTTTGGGCTTTTTCTCCCATCCGCCATCGTTCCTTACCTTTTTCACATACTCTCCTTTGTGTTCTTTCCAGACTTTATAACTCCCAATACGAGGGATAAGGCCTCTTGGCTTTACCTAACCTCCAGTGCTTTTACGGTATTAGCCTTAAGCGCTGGTGTTTTCTACTCCAAACTAAGCTTTCTGCAAAAAAGGCCTAAATTCTATGCTTTGTTTTCTCTTTTGAGCTCCTCTTTAATTTCCCTTCTTGTAGTGCTGTATTATCCATACTTACCTAAGGCTTATGAGCCAGGTTTTGGTTCAACACCAATAAGGGATGCTTTAGAGTTAGCACTTTCGGTTTGGACTCTTCTTATCTTATTTTATACCATAAAGCAAAGACCTTTTGGGCATACCGCAAACTCTGTAATTTCTGGTGCTTTAGTATTCTTTTCTCTTTCTTATTTTTCGTTTATATTTTACGTAGCCTTTACAGACTTTCTTATAGTAGCTTCTTCGGTATATAGGCTTATTTCCTACATCCTTTTGGCCTATGCCATCCTGGTATTGCAGAAAATAAACGTAAGCAAAAATATTTTAAAGGATTCAATGAACCTGTTATCCTCTATAACTGAGGTAGAACCGCGCACAGAGGCTGGTGGTGTTCTAAGCTTTTCCCTCGGAAAGGCTTTGGAAGAGGGTTTCGCAAAAAGCGTAAGTGTATTCAGCGTGAAGGATGGAAGACTTGTAGCCCAATTCC
>CAZZKD010000233.1:0-9151 GCA_964655095.1 uncultured Thermocrinis sp. | reverse complement strand
TCAGGAAACAGTTGTCTTAGCTTGTGGTATATTTGGTTATGGGAGTTTTGGGTTTTTAGCAGTTTATAAGCCGACCTTATGGCCGATGATTGCTTGCGCATTAATTCTAAGAGCTTTTTTCTGTCGAAACTGTTCAGCTGGAGTTTGAATTGCACGCTTATATACATCTTAGGCTTTTATTATAACTACCTTGAGGGATTTTTAGAACATCCTCTCTTTATGGGTTGACAAAAAAATTTTTTTGTTTATAATAAATTCTTATAGAAGCTTAGAAGATTTGGGGAAATAAATAGGTTAGAAACTCCCTCCCCCTCCCTCCCCAAATTTGTTTGCCCTACCGCCCGGTAGGGCCTTTTTAAAGATGAAAATTGCACATCTGAAGGAAGCAATATTTCTAAGAAGAATAAACAGGTTCGTCGGAGAGGTATTGGTAGAAGGAAAAAATCTATTAGTGCACATAAGAAATACAGGACGTTTAGCTGAGCTTCTAAAGGCTGGGAGAAAGGTCTTTCTGCGTGAAAAAGCTTCTGGTAAATATCCCTTTGATATCTTTTTGGTCCAAGCTGAAAATTCTTTAGTATGCATCGACTCAACGATTGCACCCAAACTTTATGCAGAGTTCTTAAATCTCCCTGTTAAGTTTGAGCCAGTCTTTGGTAATCATCGATTTGATCTAATGTATTCTTCCACAGTAGTAGAAACAAAATCGGTTAATCTGGTAGAACACGGGATTGCATTATTCCCAGATGCACCCACGGAGAGAGGAACTAAGCACATTTATAAACTGATAGAGATTGCAAAAAATGGACTAAATCCAGAGCTTGTTTTTGTAGTCCAAAGGGAAGATGCTAAAGCTTTTTCGCCCAACTACAGAGTGGATAGAAAATTTTCAGAAGCGGTTAAGCTATTTTATCAGATGGGCTTTCCTGTAAAGGCATTCCTCTGTAAAGCAAGCTTGAGCGAAATCACTATTTATAAAGAAATAGAGGTTATATTTTTAGAACATGGATAGGATAATCGTTGCACCGCATGCTGGGTTTTGTTTCGGAGTAAAAAGGGCTATAAATATAGCGGAAAGAACTTCCAAAGAGAACAAAGGTAAAAGAATATGGTCTATAGGACCTCTGATCCATAACCCGCAGGAAGTGGAGAGACTAAGAAAAGAGGGAGTGGAAGTATTGGAAACCGAAGAAAATATAAGCGCTGGAGACACTGTAATAATACGTTCTCATGGAATCCCCCCGAATAAGGAAGAGGAGTATGTTAGTAAGGGTTTGAGAGTAGTGGATGCTACATGTCCCTACGTGAAGGCAGTCCATCAGGCTGTAGAGAAATTGGTTGCTGAAGGATATTTTGTTGTACTGCTGGGAGAGAAAAACCATCCAGAGGTTATAGGCACGTTGGGTTATCTAAAAAAGGCAGGTGGAGAGGGTATTGTAGTAGAAACAAAAGAAGATTTGGAGAAGGTAAAGCATCTAGAAAAAATAGGTATAGTTGCACAGACTACTCAGAATGAGCAGTTCTTCAAAGAAGCGGTGGGCGAGCTAGCCCTTTGGGCGAAGGAAGTTAAAGTGATAAACACCATATGCAACGCCACTTCGGAAAGGCAGGAAGATGTTTATAAACTTGCACCAAAGGTGGATGTAATGATCATAGTAGGTGGTAAAAACAGTGGAAATACAAGAAGGCTTTATGAAATATCTCGTTCTTTAAATCCACGTAGCTACCATGTAGAGACTGCTCAAGAGTTAGATCAGGCCTGGTTTTCTGGTGCAGATACCGTGGGTATAACCGCAGGTGCCTCAACTCCAGACTGGATAATAGAGGAAGTTAAGAAAAGAGTGGAGGAAATAATCGGATGAAGATTTTGATGATAGATAATTACGATTCTTTTACTTATAACCTGGTGCAGTATTTTCAAATACTTGGTGCGGATGTTATCGTTAAAAAAAACGATGAGATAGGGCTTGACCAGATAAGGGCTATAGACCCGGAGGCTATAGTTATCTCTCCAGGACCTTGCACACCAAAGGAAGCGGGTATATCTGTGGAAGTGATCAGAGAGCTATATAAGGATTATCCCATACTGGGCGTATGCTTAGGGCATCAGTCTATAGGTTATGCCTTTGGAGCAAAAATAGTAAGAGCCAAAAGGTTGATGCACGGCAAAACATCTCTAATAACACACACAGGAGAGGGGATATTCTCAGGACTACCCAATCCATTCACCGCAGTGAGATATCATTCCTTAGCCATAGATACAAACACTTTACCAGCCTTTATAAAGGTAACCGCTTGGTCTGAGGATGGAGAAGTAATGGGTGTGCAGCATAAGGATTATCCTGTTTTTGGTGTGCAGTTCCATCCTGAGTCTGTGCTTTCAGAGGCAGGCTTAGATCTTCTTAGAAACTTCCTTTTTATTGCCCAAGGGAATCGTCTATCCACCTGAGGTAATCTTCGTTTCCCCCCACTATAGGTAAGGCTATTATCTCAGGCACAGTGTAAGGATGGATTTTTTTAACTTCATATATCAACTTTTCAAGCTTTTCCATGGAGGTCTTCACGACTAAAAGATTTTCCTTATCCTTTTCTATATTTCCCTTCCACCAGTAAACCGAGCTTACCTCTGGTATTACATTTACACAAGCACCCAACTTCTGCTCCACTATGTAATTTCCTATATCCCACCCCTTGTTCGTAGGAGTGGTTATGAAAACCACTACATACTTCCACTCCATAGATAGGAATTATAAACTACCTGTAAACCTTTCTTTTAAATATATCTTTTGGTGATGCGACTCTTTCTATAAATAGTTTACCATCCAGATGGTCTATCTCGTGTTGTATAACAACCGCTTCAAAGCCCTCCGTATCAAAAACAAAACGATTTCCCTTTAGGTCAAAGGCTTCCACCTCAATCCAGTAGTGTCTTTTGACGTTGCCCGTGAAATCTGGGACGCTTAAACAGCCTTCTCTAATTATTATCTCACCTTCAAACTTTACTATCCTTGGATTTATCAAAACCATAAAACCGTGACTTACTTTGTTTTCTTTATGTTTTGACTGAGAAGTATCAACGAGAATGATCCTTTTGTGCACGTTCACCTGAGGTGCAGCTATGCCCACGCAGGCAGGTGAGTTATTCATAACACTTGTGAGTTCTTCAACAAACTCTCTCAGATCATTCCCAAATTCCACGACTTCCAAGGATGGTATTTTCAACCTCTCATCCGGATAGGTGAGTATTTCAAGTTTTTTCATAAAACCGCTTCTTCGTCCCTTTCTATAGATATATCCACACCCAGTTCCTTTTTTAGCCTTTCTAAGCCCCCTTTTAGATCCTCAAACTTATCTTCTTGGGATTCAGCCTCTATATACATTAGATACAAGCTACCTCTCTTCTCAGTCCTTAGGTCTGAGATGTTTATACCGTTTTTAGACAGAAGGTTAGACACGCTATACACTATGCCGGGCTTATCCGCACCGGATACCACTATCCTGTATATTTCTTTCCCTTTGTATTCTTCTTCCCAATCCTCTGGCAATTTTTTACAAATTATAGAAAGATTAAGCCTTTCCCCCACATCCTTTAAGGCAGATAGTATACTTTCCTCTTCAAGGTTTTCTGGATCGCTGACTACCAACATGATGGTAAATTCACCCTTTAGCCGGGTCATAGACGAATCCTCTATGTTTAAACCAAGATCATAGAGAACTCTGCTAACCCCGGATACTATCCCAGGTCTGTCTCTTCCAAAGATAGAGATTAAGAAGAAGTTCATGGAAAAATTTTATCTTACAAGGAAAGAAAGCCTATCCTCCAAAGTTCTTATAGCTTCTTCTATGTCCTCGCTCTGACAGGCAGCAAGCATGGGAAAGTCTGTTATTTCAATCGTTTCAAGTATGGGTTTTTCGTCTCTATCAAAGAAAACTCCGATCCATACTCCACTTATACCTGTTTCCCTCCATTCAACCTTTTGGCTGTTTGATTTCAAAGTTATCCTAACCTTTCCGTCTCTTAATACATCCAGAATTAGGTGCTTGTCCTCTTCTGTTAAGGGGAGCTTGTTTATGTAAATAACATGCCTTTCTTTCTTTTGATGAAAGTCTTTGAGAGCTTGCAATATTTCATAAAGGATGGCTGGTCCGTTCATTAACATGTTATAACTCCTGTATCCCAACTTTCCAGCTGTTTTATTACTTCTTGAACGAGCTTTTGTAAGTTGTCTTTGACAGCGGGGGAAAGCTCCAAGGAAATTTCCAAGCTTTGAGGTTCCATACCGATCACCACAACTTCCTTAGGATACTTACCAGTAAGTTGGGCTATTCCCAAAACTTCTTGTATTCCAACTTCATGAGCGGAAACCTTTCCTTTAAAGTATGCTTCTACCTCTGCTCCGGAAAATTTATACAAAGTTCCTGGAGCTTTCCCACCCAGTATAGCATCCACTACTATCAATTTCTCTATCCCTTCAAGGAAATACAAGAGGTCTATTCCTAAGGTGCCACCGTCCAAAAGCTTTACATTGTCCGGGAATATATAATTTTCTTTCAAAAGCTCTACAACCCTTACCCCCAAACCTTCATCGGAAAGTAGTATATTTCCCACACCGAGGATTAGGATGCTCAAGCTACATCCTCCGCATCTACTGGAGTTTCTTTGAAGGTCTTCATACCGTTGAACATGGAGGAAACCTCTCCTTCTTTCTCTATAGCGTCATATCTTATAACAAGATACACATGAACTATCACGAAGAATATAACAAGCCAAGCAAACCAGTGATGCCACGCATGGACTAAGAACTCTCCCCCCAACATAGGGACTATCCAACCGAATATCTTTGCCCAAAAACCATCAGGATCCGAAAGACCATACATAGCAAAGCCAGTTATTACCATAAAGATAAGGACCAAGTATAGCAAAAAGTAAGCAAGCCTTGCCAATGGATTCCTTATGTAGGCTCTGTGCCATGGCTTAATAAGAAGGTAGTGAAGAACCATTTCTCCTACCCCTTTCCAAAAGTCACTTCTCCACACCTTTGGAATAATCAACCTATCTCCATTATTGAAGAAAAGGAGAAAGATGCGGAAGAGAAGCATAACCATAAGCACATATCCCGCAGAAAAGTGTATGAACCTTATAAAATCCATCGTTAGATTGTGGGCGTAGGCATAAGTTGCTTCAAGCCCTTGTGAGCCTATAAAAAATGGGTTGCCTATGTACAAACCGGTTAGGAACAAGACCACTATACATACAGCATTTACCCAATGCCATATGCGTAGGGATGGACTGAATATATAGATTCTTTTTACGACCTCTTCCCTCATGGCTCATCCTCCTGTAGGGCAAACAGGCACGCTACCTTGAACTTTTACGCTGGTTATTTCCTCTCCCTTTGCATTGTAAATGTGCGTGGAACACGCCAAGCATGGGTCAAAGGAGTGTATACCTCTCAATACTTCCAAGGGTTTATCTACTACTTTCACAGGTGTGTCTTTCATACACTCCTCAAAGGCTCCTTGACCACCCATTGGGTCCCTTGGACTGCCATTCCACGTCGTAGGCACAACACATTGGTAGTTGGAAATCTTCCCATCCTTTATTATTACCCAGTGTCCCAATGCACCTCTTGGTGCCTCTGTAAGTCCTATCCCCCTTGCTTCCTTTGGCCAGGTGGAGGGGTCCCATTTCTCCATGTTGGCTACGGAAGTGTCTCCCGCCTTTATGTTATCGTATAGCTTCTTAAGGAAATAAAGATTTGCAGCAGCGCCTAACTGAGCTTCTAACCCCCTTGCAGCGGTTCTTCCAACTGTAGTAGGTAGCCATACGTGAGGTGGTAGCTCAAGAACCTTTGACACAAAATCTATCTGTTTTACGACCATTTCATCCATCCAAGAGGGCTTTATATGACCTTGTTTTACCGCAGTATAAACCACTATGTATCTTGCAAGGGGGCCAACTTCGCAAGGCTTTCCTTTCCACCTTGGAGACTTTATCCAAGAGTATTTACCTTGCTCGTCTAAGTATTTCCAATGGGTTTTTGTCCCTTCCTTTGGACCAGTGTAATTAGGTTCAGTTATACCATCCCAAGGATGCAGTCCCTTCTTCTCGTCGGGATACTTATACCAAGAGTGCGCCACATATTCTTGAATTACCTCTGGGTCCGCAAAATCTTTACCTACTAAGGGATAATACTTTGCCTTATCTACACCAAGCTCAAAGTCTTCGACCACACCGTTGGAGTGATAGAGGATCTTATTATGGTAATCTCCAGTCTTTATGCCCTTGTAAGGTTCATCTGGAAATTCTCCATACCCGATTACTCTTTTCTTTGCAAGCCCTCCACCGTAGGTTTGACCTTTTTGAACGTATATATGTCCGATGGCTAAAAGATCCACAAGATAGAAGAGATTTACAGCTTCCACTTGGGTATATATGGCATCCTCTACAACCGCCAACCTTTCTGCATTGACCGGAGCGTTCATATCATCAAGAGATATAGAACAATTCATCCCTCCAACTATATAATGAGGATGAGGGTTTTTCCCACCAAAGACTACTTGAGGAATAAAAAGCTCCCTTTGGACATCTAACATATTCAGGTAATGTGCTATTCCTATTAGATGAACTTCTGGTGGTAAGAGTTTGTAGTCTGGATGGTCCCACCAGTGTGCGGCAAAGATCCCAAGTTGCCCACTTTCTACCAACTTCTTTATCTTCTCTTGGAAAGCCCTAAAGTATCCAGGAGTAGCCTTAGGAAACTTCCTTGGATAAGCTCTATGCCCTATGGGGTCCGCCATAAGATCCGCAATAGCTCCATACTTTTCAAGTAGCTGATTTTGTAAAATTGCAGTTTGCACAGGATCCGCCTTAAGAGCTTCCAAAGGTGATACCCAATCCAAAGCGTGAAGGTGATAGAAATGCACAACGTGGTCATGGACTTGCAAACTTCCATACATTATGTTCCTTATGTAGTTAGCGTTCTTAGGAATCTGAATTTCCAAAGCATCCTCTATGCATCTGACGGAGGCCTGAGCGTGAATAGATGTGCAAACTCCGCAAATTCTCTGTGCAAAAGCCCACGCATCCCTTGGGTCTCTACCTTTAAGGATTATTTCTATACCTCTCCACATAGTGCCACAGGAAACTGCATCCATCACCTTTCCTGTTTTTTCATCCACAATAAGCTCAATCCTCAAGTGTCCTTCAATCCTTGTTACTGGGTCTACCACTACCCTTGCCATGTTTATTCACCTCCTTTTTCTTTGTTTTTGCTTCTTATTTTTGAAAGGACACCATGAACTACTGCTCCCCCTGCAGCTGCAGCAGCCACAGCCATACCCACTTTATCCGCGTTTGCTTCCACATTTGGCACAGGTATGGTGGTGAGCCTTTGATAAAACGGTCCATTGTCCCAGAAGTTCTCTTCAGAACAGCCTATACAACCGTGTCCAGCCTGTATTGGATAGGACAACCCGTTATACCACCTTATGTTTCCGCAAGAGTTATAGGTGGTAGGGCCCCTACAGCCTACCTTGTAAAGACACCAACCCTTCTTTGCCCCTTCATCGTCAAATCTTTCTACGAACTGTCCTGCGTTGAAGAAGGACCTTCTGTAGCAAGTATCATGAATCCTGTTTCCGTAGAACTGTTTTGGTCTTCCTTGGGCATCCAGGGGTGGTATGGAGTCAAAGAGAGCTAAATGCATTATAACCCCAGTCATAACCTCAGCTATGGGAGGGCATCCTGGGACTTTTATGATTGGTTTGTTCTTTATAACCTTGTCGATAGAAACTGCGGTGGTTGGGTTTGGTTTCGCAGCTTGCACACATCCCCAACTGGCACAAGAACCCCAAGCAATTACAAACTTAGCTCCTTCTGCGGACTCCTTTAACATTTTCACAAAGGGCTCTCCCCCAATAATACAATACATACCGTCCTCTCCTAAGGGTGGATTCCCTTCCACTGCTAATATGTAATTCCCCCAATACTTTTTGATAATTTCTTTTCTATGATTTTCTACAGCTTCTCCTGCAGCAGCAGACAAAGTGTCGTCGTATTCAAGGGATATCATAGAAAGCACTACATCGGAAGCTAAGGGGGTAGCCGATCTTATAAAAGACTCCGAGCAACATGTGCACTCAAGACCATGTATCCAAAGCACGGGCACCCGGGGCTTTGTCTCCAGAGCTTTCACTACCTCTGGAAACATAGAAGGGGACAGACCCATAAGGCCTGTGATGGTAAAGGCAAATCTTAGAAAATCCCGTCTATCTACGCCATGTCTTTTAAATGCCTCCCAGAAAGTTTCCATAGCTCACCTCCTTATTGAATATTCATTCACAACTTTATGATAAACTTAGAACATTGCTATGTCAATTAAAATTTCTTATAGTGAGTATAAGAATTTCTTATATACTTACAGAAGAGGTCTTTGTTAGTTTAGCAAACTTCACTCCCCTGAGACCACCTATGCTTATGGAAAGCTCTTCTATGTCGCTGGGCTTTCCTCTCAAGACTATAACCTCAAGGCAGTTATGATAGTCTAAATGTATGTGCATACTACAAAGCACCTTCATGTGAAAGTGATGTTGGATGCTGAGCATTTTCTGAGTTAATTCCTTTTGATGATGGTCGTATATTAGTGTCAGCACGCCTATAACTTCTTCACCCTCAAGCCATTTGTCTTCCACCAAAAGCTCCCTTATTAGGTCCCTCACCAACTCTGACCTTGATGAATAACCCTTTTTTATTATTCTCTTGTCCAACTCCTCTAGCAGATTACGTGGCATAGACACGCAAAACCTTACTGTTTCACCTTGCATAGGCTTGAATTTTAATACATCTCAAAATACACTGGGACCGCTCCCAAAACCAGACTTTAGCAGAAACAAAGACAGTTTAAAAGTATGGAGTGTTGATTATCGGATTTTTCTTTCAACTCCACACGGTAGATTAGGAACTATCAAAAAGCGTTATTTCTTTCACACAATTTGTGTAAATCTCCATCCCACACAGTGGGCTTAGAACTCTATAAAATTCATCATCTTTCCCGTCTCGGGAACAAGTCTCCATCCCACACAGCGGGCTTGAAACTCAAAGCTCCTCCCCCTCTTAGAGAGGGGGGACAGGGCGGCTGCCTCCCAGCAC
>CAZZKD010000232.1:0-4848 GCA_964655095.1 uncultured Thermocrinis sp. | reverse complement strand
TAAAAGCTCAACTACCTTACCGTCAATCTGCATAGATATGTGTTTAAAGCTTGGTTTTCTGTTTTTGTCCATCAGGTGTTTAAAAATCTTCTTTGCAAGCATTCTGTGAAAGTCCTTAACTTCAACTTCTTTGGGCTTTCCGTTGTCGTAGATATTAACCTTGTCTGCACTGCACTTGAGCCATTCTTGTCTTTGGTTTAAGGCAAGGAGAATTAGCTTGTCTTCTCTACTTAACGTAGAATTCCAAACGATGTCTGCAAACTGCCTTTGTAAGTTGGAAAGATAGCTTTGCAGGACACCATGCACCTGCCACAAACACACGTATTTGTATCTTTCAGAGAGATTGCTTGGGATGTGTTTTACTGAAATCTTCTTTTTATGTGGAAGCCTTCCACCACTTCTAAAAAACTCCATCCACAAGTAATTGGCTATGTCTTGAGCGGTTTTTCTATACTCTTTGAGAACTGTTTTAATCTTTTCTATCTTTCCTTTGTTAGCAAAGTGTTTAAACTCATAAGTTCCGTAAATTTCACTCATTAACATAAAATTTAGACCGACCGCCTATAAATGTCAGCATTTGAGCATGAAACTAAGGATTGGTTGCAAGACATGCCACCAAAGACCGAGAGCCAGCGCAAAAGGTGTTAGCAAGTAATATTTTTTGTCCAAAAGCTCCCTTGGCCTTTCCAGAATCAGAAAAGTAAAAACTATAAGCGCAGGCATGACAAAGGCTACTGGTCCCTTTACCAACATACCCAAGGAGGAGCTTAAAAAGGCTATTAGCAGAAAGGGAAGGCGTTTAGTTTTGTAATAAGCATACCATGAGGTTAAAGTGGCACATATGAAAAAAGCTAAGGGCACTTCTGGAGATGCATAGTGAGCATTAACAAAAAACTGCAAAGATAAAACTAAGATCAAAAAAGATAGGATAGAAACTTTAAAGTCTTTTATCAGAAGCCAGGCCAAAAGGAGGGTGATAAAGCCTGTACCTAAGCCTAAGATTGCATGAAAAAATCTTAGTCCAAACTCGTTTATACCAAATAGCCAGTATCCAATAGCCACCAGCCAATAGGTAAGAGGGGGTTTTTGAAATCTTAGCTTTTCATTGTAGTATGGGGTTATATAATCCCCAGACTATTATAGTAAAATTTTCTTTGCTAATGGGCATCTTAGACAGGTTTAGAAAAAAAGAACAAGAAAAGGAAGCTTTATGGACTAAATGTCCTTCTTGCAAAGCTATACTTTATGTGCCAGAGTTAAAGGAAAACCTAAATGTGTGTGCAAAGTGCAACTATCACTTTCCCATGAGTTCTTTGGAGAGGGTTAAACCTTTACTGTCTAATTATTCTCTTATGTTTGAAAACATCCTTCCCTCTGATCCTTTAAATTTTAAAGACACAAAGCCTTACAAAGACAGGCTAATTCAAGCTCAAAAAGAGGCCAATCTTACGGAAGCTCTAGTAGTTGCTAAGGGAAATCTGGGGGATAGGGAAATTGTGCTTTGTGTTATGGACTTTAACTTTATAGGTGGTAGCATGGGGTCTGTTGTGGGTGAAAGGTTTTACAGAGCCTGTTTGTATAGCGCGGAGAATAACCTTCCCTTGGTAGCTATAATAACCTCCGGTGGGGCAAGGATGCAAGAGGGCATCATTTCCCTTATGCAGATGGCAAAAACATCCATCGGCGTGGGGTTTTTAAAGGAAAAGAAGCTTCCTTATATAACAGTCTTAACAAACCCTACAATGGGTGGTGTTTCCGCCAGTTTTGCCTTTCTTGGAGACATTATTCTGGCAGAACCTCAATCTCTCATTGGCTTTGCAGGTCCAAGAGTTATAGAGCAAACCATAAAACAGCAACTTCCTGAAGGATTTCAAACAGCAGAATTCCTTCTTGAAAAGGGGATGATAGATTTAATAGTTCATAGAAAGGATCTTAAGGACACACTTACTAAACTAATCAATATAGCTGTATCAAGGAGAGGCTGCAGTGCTGTACGATGAAGAACATCCTTTTGCAATAGCCTACAGACTTGTGGAAGACGGTCGTTTAGACCCATGGAACGTGGATATAGCACAGTTAGCACGGCTATATATGGAAGAGATAAAAAAGATGGAGCTCTTGGACTTGCGCGTGCCAGCCAGGGCTATTTATGCTGCAGCTTTTTTACTAAAAAAACAGGTAGATGTGTTGTTTCCTGAACCGAAAAGAAAAAAAATACACTCTGGAGGAGATAGTCCAAATGTTCGAGGAGGAGGAAAAAAGTGAGCTTCAGAGTGTAGAGACACAGAGCCTAATAATTGATCAGATAAAAAAAATTAGAAAAAAAGTGAAAGAATATAAGAAAAGTATTAAGCAAGGCGAGAAAAGGAAAACCATACCCATACACGTATCAAAGTTTGAGAAGGCGCTCGAAGAGCTTGAAAAATTGATAAGTCAAGGGATTAAAACCTTTTCTTTTTTAGACTTTGTAGGGAATAGAAACCCTGTGCCTTATCTTTTAGGTTTGATGGTTTTGTATCAGGATGGTAAAGTGGATGTGTATCAAAAAGAGCCTTATTCGGATATTCAGGTGGAGGTTTTAGAATGGCAAAGGATATAGTCTCAGAAGTCTTTTCTTCAGTAAGCAAATATTATGACTTTTTTTTAAACCTAGTAACCTTTGGGAAAATCAAAAACTGG
The DNA here is from genome assembly GCA_964655095.1 of uncultured Thermocrinis sp. Lineage (GTDB taxonomy): Bacteria > Aquificota > Aquificia > Aquificales > Aquificaceae > Thermocrinis. The sequence continues at coordinate 2,169 of CAZZKD010000232.1, read as the reverse complement.
CAAAGAGATATGCTAAGCTTCCTTAGTAAGGAAGGCAGTATTTTGGATATTGGCACAGGTACTGGGGAGGTGTTAGTACAATCAAAACTTGAAGGATTAAAGGTAGGTATAGATATTTCTTTTGGGATGCTAAAAATAGCAAAAGGGAAATGCGCGGAATGCTATTTCATTTTTGCGGATGCGGAAGATCTTCCCTTCAAAGACAATAGCTTTAAAAATCTCACTGTATCTCTAGTCTACAGACACTTGCACAACAGGGGGAGATTCTTGAAGGAAGCAAAGAGAGTACTCGTAAAAGACGGAAGGTTAGCCATTCTGGATATTAACAGATTTTGGTTAACACCGGTACTGGTATTTCTTATGAGGTTCCCAATGAAACCTATAGGGATTTTTTTATTTGGAAAGGACAAATGGGATTTCTTCATACATTCGTTGGAGAATAGCGTTGGAGAGGGAGAACTAAAAAAAGAACTTGAGACAGCTGGATTTATGGTAATAAACACAAATAGAAAACTTATGGGGGTAGTTTATATAACCATTGCGAAAAAGGTATAGCTTTTATTGAGTTAAAGGAACTACGCTAACAAACTTTTTGTTTCTTCTAGATTCAAACTTAACTACACCATCCGTTAAAGCGTAGAGTGTAAAGTCTGATCCCATACCTACATTTTGACCTGGATATATTTTTGTACCCCTTTGCCTTACTAAAATATTTCCAGCGTGTACCAATTGACCGCCAAATCTTTTAACACCTAATCTCTTCGAATGACTATCTCTGCCATTTCTTGTTGATCCACCACTTGCCTTGGATGCCATGTTAATCCTCCTTTATCTCTTTTATTAACAGTTCAGTAAAAGACTGTCTATGTCCTCTCCATCTTTTGTAGTTCTTCTTAGACTTAAACTTAAACACAGTTACCTTTTTTCCTTTCCCGTGCTTTACCACTTCCGCAGTGACACTACCTTTTTGAAGCTGAATTTTTCCACCTTCTTTTCCAACAAGTTTAGGCTTTAACTCTAAGGTTTGCCCTTCTTCAAAAGGGAGCCTTTCTACCTTTAACCGCATTCCCTTATGCACCAAATACTGCTTACCACCCGCTTCGATTATTGCATACATCTATACCCTCCAATTTTCAAGGAGGGGAGGACCCCTCCAAGGATCTATCTTACTTTTGTTGTTGCTGCTCTTCGGCAGGTTGCTGCTGTTGCTGTTCAGCAGGTTGTTGCTGTTCAGCAGGTTGTTGCTGTTGTTCAGCAGGTTGTTGCTGTTCGGCAGGCTTTTGCTGGCAAGATACCACAAATACTGCCAGGCTCGCCATTGCAAGTGAAAGAAGCTTCTTCATTTTTTCATACCTCCTTTAATAATATTTTATTAAGCGTCAAATTATATATCAACCCAAACGATTTGTCAATAAAAAAAGGTAGTTGTCCCAAAAGACACAGGTGCCTGCAAGGCAGAAGTATCCTCCGCTTGTGGGTGCTATTTGTTCTGCAATCAGTAGGGTATAGTTGCCCATGTTAGAAACTGCGCTGTCTTCCGCTCTTACCACTACCTTTATGTCTGGCATCAAGGGCTTTATGGAAGCGCTGCAGGCAAGCATGATCTTTTCTACGTTTACTTCGTTATCTTGGTTTTTATTGTATCTTCTTATCTTTGAAGTGACCAGAAAGTATTTGTCTCCGTTGTGGTTGTTGATCTCATCTATTACTTCGTCCGGGTTTAGCTCCATCCCAAACCTTCTGGCAAGGGTGTTGCAAGTGTCCGCAATGTGGTCTTCGTTCTTGTAATATCCTCCGAGTATTACCTTCTTTCCCAGCTCCCATACCCAGTTTTCTACCTCTTGGGCTTCTCTTTCTGTAAAGGGAATTTCTGGATAGTTAAACACTATGGTGTCATACTCTTTTAGCTTTTCCCAGTTATCTACTTCTTCTATGATTATGCCATTCTTTTCTGCTTCTCTTTGTAGTATTGAAAAGTAGTAGTGGTCTGTGATGGTAAATTCTTGGTGAGTTATACTCCAAGCTACTGTAGTTTTCATGGAAAAGTATTTTAAAACATTTATATTTAAGCCCTATGAAAAGAAAGGTAGTTAGTCAGATAAATCTGCGAGAAGATAGATTGCCCCCCGGGCAAAGGTGGATCTCTGCACCCATAGTCTATGACATCGT
>CAZZKD010000231.1:0-4792 GCA_964655095.1 uncultured Thermocrinis sp. | reverse complement strand
TTACCTTAGGTAAAACCTTTTCAAAACCTGGGGTGGAATAAAGCTCCTCTTTAATTGCTGATAGCAGTATATCTAAAGCATGTTGGTAATCGGTAGTTTTTATCTTACAACCGCTTGCGTATTTGTGCCCACCACCACCCAGCCTTTCCGCAACTTTTGCCACATCCACCTTCCCTTTAGACCTAAGAGATACTTTAAATACCCCTTCCTCTGGTTTTTCTATTAAAGCAAAGGCTACTTCCACACCTTCTATAGACTTCGGATAATTCACCAAACCTTCGCTGTCTGAATATTCGGTAGCTGTCTCTTTGAAAAATCTATCAAATACAGTTATACCAGCTACTAAGCCATCCTCGTAGCAGGCTAATGTATCAAGAACCTTTGATATAAGCCTTATCTTGTTTAAGGATTCTCTCTCGCTAAACATAACAAAGGTTTTGTGCGGATCTGCACCTAACTGAACTAGCTCCTTAGCCGTTTCAAAAACCTCTGAGGTGGTATTAGAGTACCTGAAAAATCCAGTATCTGTTGCCAAACCGGCGTAAAGACACTGAGCTATTTCTGCGTCAATGCTATCCCTATCCCAATACTTTAGAAGGTTATATACCAGACTTGCAGTAGATGGGGCGCTATGGTCTACGTAATCAAATTCTCCGTAAAATTCACCACCTATGTGATGGTCTATTCGAACCTTCCTTATTGCCTTCACCTCTGCTCCCACTCTGTAAAAACCAGAAGCGTCGGACACTATGGCAAGGTTAAAAATTTCATCGGTTGGAAGCCTGATAACTTCGTCCGCATAGGGCAAAAAATCAAGAAAGTGAGGCACCCTGTCCTTACATCCAACCTTTACGTTTTTCCCCTTCTTCTTCAGAAAAAGATAGAGTGCTAACGCACTTCCAAGGGTGTCTGCATCTGGGTTTTCGTGGCATGCTATAAGTATGGAACCTTCTTCTCCTCTGATCAAATCAACCAAGGGTATGGTTTCTATTTTCATCTCTAAGCACCTCCAAAAGATATTAAGTATAACACCCTAACCTCTCCTTGTCCATGTCATCGGACCATAATAAACTTCCATGGCAGATTGAATTATAGACTCTGACAAAGATGGATGAGAAAAAACAGCGTTGGCGAGGGAATCCACACCCATACCAGCCTTCATGAGATGGATCACTTGATGCAAGAGCTCTCCTGCATGCGGCCCTAGAATATGGCATCCCAATATTTTACCCGTATGATCATCCACCACCAATCTGACAAATCCCTCATCTTCCCCATCGTCCATGGCTTTTGGGTTTGACATAAAGGATACCACTCCCACCCGATAATCGTAACCCTCTTCCTCGGCTTGATCTTCCGTTAGACCCACAGACGCAATCTCGTAAGCGCTGTAAATAACCTTTGGTATTAAGTTTTCGTTCCTTCTCCAATCACCGTTCCCAAGCATGTGACTAATTGCTACTTTTCCCTCATACATTGCTTTGTGAGCAAGCATTAAAGGTGAGGTTATATCCCCACAGGCATAGATGGTTTTTATAGAAGTCTGACAGTACTCATTTACCTTAACAAAACCTTTCTCATCCTTTTCCACACCCACCTCTTCCAGACCTACCCCTTCTGTGTTTGGTTTTCTCCCAACACCTAAAAGGATACAATCCACCTCCACTACCGAACCATCGGATAGATTGACCTTTAGCACATCCTCCTCCGAATAGCTTAAGATGTAAGTTTTTAGTCTAACATCCACCCCCAATCTTTTAAGTTTTCTTGCAAGATATCTGGAGGACTCCTCCGGTATGCTCGGATAAGGAAGGAGCCTATCCATAATTTCCACCACAACCACATCTACTCCATACATTCTGTATATGTAGGCAAATTCCACACCCACCGCACCACCACCCACAATAAGCATACGCTTTGGAAATTTCTTTAAACCCCATATCTGATCCGTGTTAAATATCCTTTCGCCGTCTGGCTTTAGGTTTCCAAGAGATGTACAAGAGGAGCCTGTAGCCAAAAGTATAAATTTTGCCCTTATCTCCCGGTCTTCTCCTTCCACATAGATCGCGTTTGGACCTTTGAGGATCCCCCTACCATAAAAGATTCTAATACCAAGCTTTTCAGCAAATTTTTTAAAGTTTTCTCTTATGGTAGTCACCACCCTATCCCTACCTTCTGATAACTTCTGAGGGTCAAGCTTTAGTCCATCAAAGAGTATGCCGTAGTTATTCCCTTTTTTGATCTTTTCTAATAGATATGCTCCATGTCTCATGTATTTTGAGGGAATACATCCCCTGTTTAGGCAAGAGCCTCCAACAGTGTTAGGAGATAGCTCTACAAAGGCCACTTTCATACCCCTACGGTGTGCATATAGGCCAGCCTCGTAACCCCCGCTACCTGCACCTAAGATTACAAGATCAAACTCCATTTTTCTTTTTCCTCCTTCTTTCCTTATATACCTCTTGCCTACACTGTTTTATGACAGTTCTATACTTATAGTACACGGAAGGTACCTTTATGGGCAGTTTGTAATAACGCTCCAAAAGAAGCATGATTTCCTCTGAGGTAAGGTATTTGTGATTTCTTATTAGACCCTTTATATACTTGACTATTCGGGTTTCTTTCATAACTTGATTAAGTAAATATAAATCAAACACGAGATTTAAATCAAGGTTTGGCAATCATACACTGTATCAGCCTTGGAAGGTTTCAGATCCTAATTTCTCTGCAAAGTTTATGATATAATATTCCTCCAATATGGAAAGCTTAAGTTTGAAACACGTATACCTTGGTATATTGTCTATGCTAATCTCTATAGCTCTGATTGGCTTGGCTGGTAGGCCTTCCATAAAGCCTACGAAGTTTCAAGCTATCTGGGAAGGATACGTTAGGTTTGTGCGCAACATGATACTGGAAAATATGGGAGAAGGCGGACTAAGATATTTGCCGCTTATTTCTTCCATAGGGCTATTTGTGTTCTTCTCCAATCTTTTGGGCATGGTTCCCGGGCTTGAGGCTCCTACAGCTAACGTAAATACAAACTTAGCTCTTGCTCTAATTGTTTTCCTATTTTACAACATAGAAGGTTTTAGATTGCATGGATTGGGATATTTAAAGCACTTTATGGGTCCAAATCCATACCTGGCACCTGTTTTCTTTCTCATAGAGGTTATATCCCATCTGGCAAGGCCCATAACTCTAACCTTGAGGCTTTTTGCCAACATGAAAGGCGGTGCCATGCTCTTGGTAGTGCTTGTAGGACTTGTAATTCAAAACTACTTTATCATGGCTCTTTCACCAATAGCTTTGTTGTTTATAATAGCAATAAAGTTTCTGGCTGTTTTTATACAAGCTTACATATTTATGATACTTTCTGTAGTTTATTTGGCTGGTGCGGTGGTGCATGAAGAACATTAAAAAACTAACAGATAGGAGGTTATAAAATGAGGAAGATGCTTCTTCTGAGCTTACTAGTTCCTATGTTGGCGTTGGCTGCGGAGGCTGGCCAAGGGGAGACGCTCAAGCAGGGACTGATGTATTTAGGAGCTGGACTTGCAATAGGCTTGGCAGCTCTGGGCACAGGTGTGGGTATGGGGCATGCGGTTAGGGGCACTCAAGAAGGTGTGGCAAGGAATCCCACCGTGGGCGGTAGGCTCCAAACAATAATGTTTATAGGTTTGGCGTTTATAGAAACCCTTGCTTTGTATGCCCTACTAGTGGCTATAATACTGCTTTTTGTAAAATAACTTTTAAGGGGGCTTGCCCCCTTGGAGGTAAAGGATGGCTACCCAAAGAAACGTAACTCATTTGTCCAACAGAAAAAGAAAGCGTAAAAGTGGCTTTTTGGCTCGTATGTCTTCCAAAAGTGGAAGAAAAATAATAGCCAGAAGAAGGAAGAAAGGAAGGAAGGTGCTGGCACCCAATTGAAGAAGCTTGCAATATACCTGATAAAACTGTGGCAAAGGTTTATATCTCCTCTTTATCCACCGTCTTGCAGATATTATCCCACTTGCTCCAACTATGCCATCATGGCTATTGAGAAGTATGGATTTTTTAAGGGGAGTCTTAAGGCTCTTTTGCGCATACTAAGATGCAACCCAATTTTTAAAGGAGGAGTGGATTATCCCTAATGCAAAAGCCGGATATTGACCCCAAGAATTTATTTATCATAGTGGTTTTAGCCACACTCTTTATATTTGCCTATCAAGCATACCTCATCTTCTTTACTCCTCAGACACCCCAGCAAACACAAATCTCACAAGAAAAGAAAACCTCAGAAACTCTGCCCCAGCTTATGCTGGGAACCCTTAGGGAAAGGGTAAAACCTTCCAACCTTACAACTTACAAATCCCAGTATTTTGATTTGGTGCTATCAGAAGAAGGAGGAAGGATAGTAAGTTTTAAGGATGTAAAGTATAACAAGGATTTAATAACAGAAGAAGAAAGAAAACTAAACCTTTATCCTTTGGAAGTCTTCACAGGAGACCCGCAGATAGATAGCGTGTTGAACTACGAAAGATACCAGATAAAAATAGAGAAAAACAAGATAACTCTGAGTTTAACCAGGGAAGACTGGAGTTTAGTTAAAGTCTTGGAGGACAAGGGAACTTACTTTAAGGTCAATATAAAAACTAACAACCTTCCGGCTGTTTTTGTGTCTGCGGGCACCTATGTTAAAGAGGATGAATTTTATACCCATTCTGGTCCTGTAATTAAGCTGGGGGATAAAATTCTCAGACTGGATATAAAAGACATACAGGTTAAGGAGTTTATAACCGGAGATGTAAAGTTT
>CAZZKD010000230.1:0-5582 GCA_964655095.1 uncultured Thermocrinis sp. | reverse complement strand
AGAGCTCTGCAGTTGCGGAAGGCGCGGATGTTTGGAAGCTTACTGCTCTTCTTACGGATTGGAAAGGATCTACAAAAAACTCTCTGGGGAAAGCTTAAAAGACTATCAGGTAGTGCTAAGGGCAAAGGAAGGAGACCAAAGGGCATTGGAGGCTATAAAGACTTTTAAGGACTACCTTACCGTAGGCTTGATGAACGCTATTCATATACTAAACCCAGATAGGGTGGTGTTGGGAGGTGGGCTTATACAACAGCTTAGAGAGTTTATGGATGATTTGGAAACTCGTCTGAGGGAAACCGTGGAAACATTACCTTCTCAATGCTTTAGGCTTAGCTTTTCCAAGTGCGGTGAATTCTGCATGGCAAGGGGGGCTTTAGCTTTGACCTTAATGGACGATAGATAAACCTATGGAGATCCGTCGCATAGAGGGCGTTTATCTTCAGCACGCTTTGGAAACCTCTCAAGGTTTAAAGGCAGAGAACGTGAGTAAACAACTAAATTTAAGACTTCTATCCACAGTGCCTGAGGCCCTTCTCCAAGCCTTTTCGGAAGGTAAAAGCTATTTAAAAGGATACGTATTGGAAGCCTATGGAAGGAACCTGAGGATATTGCTAAACAATAACCAAGAAATATTGGCTGAGAATATGTCCGATGTTGAGGTGCAAGAAGGGGATTACTTAGAGCTTGCCCTTGAGGGTAAAAATCCTTTGAGCTTGAGGATAATCTCGCTTCAAAGAAAAACTGGTATAGACCAAATTTTAGATATTGCTTTTGGACCTTCGGAAAGTTTTCTGTTTGACCTCGGAAAAGAAGACATTATTTCCCAGATAAAAAACTCTGGTCTTTTTTACGAAAGAAAACTACTTTCTTTCCTTACAGGAAACATCGGCTTAAATGAAATCTTGGAAGACACTAAGGCTCAGATAATACTGAATCTTTTAAGCTTAGCAGAAAATGTGCAAAGCCAGTTTAACATACAAGAAAATAATGTCCAAAATCTTGATTCTATAAAAAACCTCTTCTTAGCTATCATGAACAAGACAGAAAATTTAGCTGAAATAAGAAATCTTTTGAGAAGCCTCTATCTTGAAAACTTAAACAATTGGGAGTTAGCCCAGTTTATAAGGTTCATAGAAAGCTCAGGAAATAGGCAGATTTTAGAAACAATGGAACGGGGGGATAAGGACGTTCTCATCCACCTTCTTTACAGAGAAATCCAAAACTTACTCCACACACCAGCAGGCAAAAGTTTGAATTTGGCTTTTGAAAGGCTAAAAACAATGGTCTTCTACCTTAAGGATACAGAAATAAAGGAACAACTTAATAACTTCATAAAAGCGCTAGACAGTGGGAAAATTGAAGATTTGAGGGATAGCCATAGAAAGCTTGTAGGTCTTTTGGAAGAAAGAGAAAAGCTTTTGCCTTTGAGGGAAAGGATAGAGAGGGACGGCCTTCAGTGGATAGAACGCCTAAACATTATTATCCAAGCACAAAGAATTATGGCAAATGATGGAGTGTTGGTTGTTCCCTTCAAATGGGAAAGCCGAAAGGCAAGTATCATTCTAAGATCAGACAAAGACGAATATAGAGTTTTTGTAAACCTCAATTACCCAGAAGGTTTTATTTCCGCTATGCTTTTATATCCCAAATCAAAAGAAACAAAGGGCTTGAGCCTGCGCTTTTATACGAACTCTGAAGTTTTCTACAGCAAGCTTGAAACATCTAAGCATATTTTAGAAAGTATGTTGAAGGAAGAAGACATCAGGGTAAAGGAAATCATGTTTAATCTTATCCCTACCCTTCAGGATTTAAAGAAAATCATAAAAGGGGAAATTCACAGTACAAACCTTTATTTAGTGGTGTAACATGGCAGAAAGGAAAAAGGCGGTAGCAATAAGATACGATTCAAGCAAGGACAATGCCCCTGTTGTCGTCGCAAAAGGGTTTGGAGAATTAGCAGAGCGGATAATAAAGACTGCAAAAGAAAAGGGCATACCGATTGTAGAAGATAAAGAACTAACTTCTGCGCTTATAAGGGTGGAAGTTTTTGAGGAGATCCCACCAGAACTTTACAGGGCAGTAGCTAAGATTTTGGTCTTCGTGAAGAAGATAAGGGCTTAGCTCATGTTTTCGTAGGATTTTGCAGCGGAGTATAGGTGAAACTTTAGCAGTTGATAAACCCTATTGATATACTGAGAGGCGGTTTTAATCTTCTCCTCATTCCAGATGATAAATGTATCTTCCAAAAGGTAGACTACCTCTTGAACATCTTTTGCTAACTCCCTATCCGCAAACACTGGCGAAAAGGCGCTCAAGGAAGGCAGGGATATTAGTATTAAGGATAAAGCTTCAAGGGAGAGCTCCAAAAAGTAATCCTTTTTACTTTCCTCTTCTAGAAATTCTATGTTGTTCAACAGTTCAAGAAGCATTTCAAAGATATCTAAGTAAAAGAACGATATGCGTAGGGAAACTTCGGGAGGCAGTTTTACTTCTTTGGCGCACAGAATGATGTTAATTGACCTCTCCTGCTGAGAAACCAGATACTCTAACCTTCTTAAAAAACTGTATATATATCCTTCCATTATAGAATATACCTTGAAAGTTCCATGTCCTTTACCAAATCGGACAGCTTGGCTCTAACAAACCTACTGTCTATTATTATGCGCTGTCCTGAGAGTTCGGGGGCATTGAAGGATATATCCTCCAACAGTCGCTCCATTATGGTATACAACCGCCTTGCTCCTATGTTTTCCATCTTGTTGTTTATTTCCTCCGCTATTGAAGCTAACTCCTCTATCGCATCCTGAGTAAATTCTAAATCTACCCCCTCCGTTTTTAAAAGCTCTACGTACTGTTTAACCAATGCATTTTTGGGTTCCACCAAAATGCGCACAAAGTCCTCCTTAGTCAGTGGTTTTAGCTCTACCCTTATAGGAAAGCGCCCTTGCAGTTCAGGAATAAGATCTGAAGGTTTGGACATATGGAATGCACCGGCTGATATAAACAGTATGTGGTCAGTCCTTACTGGTCCATACTTTGTTCTAACAACCGTCCCCTCCACTATGGGCAGAAGGTCCCTTTGCACACCTTCCCGAGAAACACCTGGACCAACTCCAGTAGTCTTTATCGCTATTTTGTCTATCTCGTCAATAAAGATAATACCAAAGTTTTCTGCCCTATAAACAGCTTCCGATGCTATCTCTTCCTGATCAATCAGCTTTTCAGCTTCTTCTTGCTCCAATATCTGCAGAGCTTCTTTGACCTTTACCTTTCTTCTTCTCCGTGGGGGAACCATACCACCCAGTAGGTTTCTGAGCTGATCTTCCAGCTCCTCAAAGCCCGGCGGACCCATTATGCCCAATACGGGAGAAAACTTCTCCTGAACTTCTATTTCTATAACCCTGTCGTCAAATTCCCCTTTTCTGAGTTTTTCTCTGATAGCGGATCTGTTAGCTGTGCTTTGGGAGATTCTTGAGCCAAAACTAAGCTGTTGGGGTATTAGGTAATCAATTAACCTATCTTCTGCCTTTTTCTTTGCCCTCTCTCTAACCTCCTGCATTCGTTCTTGCTTTACCATTTGGTAAGAAACCTCCACCAGCTCCCTCACCATAGACTCTACGTCCCTACCTACATAACCTACCTCTGTGTATTTGGTAGCCTCTACCTTGATGAAGGGAGCCTTGATAAGCTGGGCTAACCTTCTTGCTATCTCGGTCTTTCCAACACCCGTGGGACCTATCATCAAAAGGTTCTTTGGTGCAATCTCATCCCTCAGATGGGGAGGTAACTTTTGCCTTCTCCACCTGTTTCTTAAGGCTATTGCAACTGCTTTTTTTGCCTCTTCTTGTCCAATAACGTATTTGCTCAGCTCCTCTACAATTCTTCTGGGTGTTAGCTCTTCTAAGGTAGGCATCAAACTTTTCTCTTCCATCAATATCCTCCAGATCTTTCTTTTGTATGTAGGTTTCTTACAAGATGGTCAAGGTAACTTTCCAAGTTTTCTGGAAATTCTTCTAAATAAAACTCGGTGGGAAAGACCTTTTTTATCACGTCTATGGGAGGATTGCCTACGCCTGTAGCAGGTAGGATGTCCTTGGCACCTCTTCTGATGGCTTCGTTGTAAGCTAACTTGTAAGCAACTTTCAGTGCTTCTTCTATGTCCGAAAATCTGTCTATCTCGTCTCCCAATTCATAGAGCACTACATGTTTGGCGCTTTTTTTGAAGTGGTCCCAATCTAATATCCGTCTGATGTAGTGCTTTTCTTCCAGTTCCATCAGCTCTACGCTGGATATGTCCGAAAGCTCAAAGGTCACTATGTAGTAATCTATCAACTCTCTACCTGCGTATATGTCTGGAAAAAAGAAAAGTTCCACAATACTTAATATAAACGATAAAATGGTTTTATGATACCTACTCAGTGGTGGCTCTCTGCACAGAGGTATCTGTTAAATCCCAAAAGGGCAGAGGAGTCCTTTACAGAACTTTTGAAAAGACATCCAGAACCTAAAACTCTTTTGGACTATCTGAACGAAAGAAGGTTTATCCTTCTTCTAAAGCTAATGGACCAGTCCGAATGCATACGGAAGTTTTTGATCAATCATCCCGAAGATTTCCAAAGGGTGATCCCGGGTCTTTGGTATGTGTCCAAAAGAAAAGAAGATTACCTGAGGGAGCTTAAAAATATCGTAAGTGATTCGTTGGACGATGAAAAGTTTTCCAAGAGTTTAGCTTATTATCGCCACAGAGAGCTTATGAGACTTTTATCAAAGGAAATACTTGGCACCGCAAACTTAGAGGACATTCTAAGGGAATACTCCGAGCTTCCGGATGCTATGTTAGAGTTGGCTTATTCAAGAGCCTTTCGGGAAGCGGTGGAAAGATACGGAGAGCCAAAGGAGGAAAATGGAAAAACCGCCAGCGCATGTATAATAGCCCTTGGCAAGCTCGGTAGCTATGAACTCAACTATTACTCAGACATAGACCTAATGTTTATACACTCTTCTGACAAAGGCAGTGCGGGGAAGCTAACCCTTGTGGAGTTCTTTCACAAAGTTTTCCAAAAGTTGGTAAGCCTTATGACTACCCAAACAGAAGAGGGCAAACCCTACGAGGTAGATTTGGACCTCAGGCCCTTTGGAAAATCTGGACCTATAAGCATGTCTTTGAGAAGTGCAGAGCTTTACTACGAATCCTACGGTAGGATGTGGGAGAGGTTTGCCCTTCTTAGGGCTCGCTACAGCGCAGGAGACGAAGAGCTTTTTAAGACCTTTGATAGGGAAGTAAGACAACCCTTTGTGTTCAGAAAATACGTGGATTACAGAGTCCTTGAGGAAATAAGACTAATAAAAGCTCAGATAAATGCGCAGGCAAAAAGCAAGCTCATGAACCGCACAAACGTAAAAACTGGCGAGGGGGGAATAAGAGAATTGGAGTTTATGGTTCAGGCAATGGTTATCCTTCTTGGTGGAAAGTATCCTTTTCTTAGGGAGAGCAATACCTTTAGGGCACTTTGGAAACTAAATCAGAAAGGTGTGTTTTCTGACGAAGAGGTAAAGTTCTTGGAGAAAGCATACACCTTTTT
>CAZZKD010000229.1:0-6212 GCA_964655095.1 uncultured Thermocrinis sp. | reverse complement strand
TGCTATCCTTAAACCAATCTACGCGTCTGTAGGACTGATCCATGTAAGGTTTCCAAGAGCCCTTTGGATATATCTTTTTAGGCTCTCTATCTTCAAGCATGTAATCCAAAGCTTCTAACACACAATCCACTGCACTTTCTGTAACCTCCATTCTGTATATGCTGGACTTTCTTGCCTTTCTCATAGGAAAGGTTCTATAGCTCCAGACTGGTCCCGCATCGTATTCTTCAACCGCCTCTAAAAAGCTAACTCCCCACTCTTTTGCTTTTTCTAAGATAGCCCAGTCTAAGGCAGAAGGACCCCTATCCCCAGGGGGACCAGGGTGTATTACAAACGTTTTTACTTTTTGCCAAACTTCTCTTGGAATTTTGCGCTTCAAGAAAGGTGCAATTACCAAATCAGGCTTGTAAAGATTAAAGGCTTCTACCGTAAGCTCTGGATGAACGTCAAGCTCAATAGACACCTCATGACCTCTTTCAGTTAGCTCACAGTAAACTCTCTGAGCAAGGGAGTTGAATCTATGGCAGAGAAGAAGGATCCTCATAGTCTTTTATACCTATAGTAAGCGTTGCAAGCACCCTCTGAGGAAACCATGCAGGAACCTATGGGATTTTGGGGTGTGCAAACGGTCCCAAATAGTTTGCATTCAGTAGGCAAAGCTACACCTCTTATGATCTTTCCACATATACAGGCAGGATGCTCCTTAGGTCTTGGTAGGTTTATATAGAATCTTTTTTCTCCGTCAAACTCCTCAAACTCGTCTCTTAGCTTCAGGGCGCTGTAAGGCACAATTCCTAAACCCCTCCACTCAAACTCCTTCCTAAGCTCAAAAACTTTCGAAACGAGTTTTTGGGCTTTTAAGTTCCCCTCGTATGTAACAAAACGGGTGTATTGATTAGCCACGTAAGCCTCCCCTTTGGCTATCTGCTTGACCAAAATCCATACTCCTTGCATAACATCCAGTGGTTCAAAACCGCATATTACAACAGGCTTTAAAAACTCCTCTGAAAAATATTCGTAAGGTCTTACCCCTATTATGGTGCTTACGTGCCCTGGACCAATAAAGGCATCTATGCTAACCTTTCCTATATCCCTTATCTCGGGGGAATTGAGTATGTGCTGTATGGCAGATGGAGTTACTACATGGTTCGAAACAACGTAAAGATTTCTTAGTCCTAACTGCTTTGCTTTTAATAGCAAGACTGCAGTCTGGGGCGTGGTTGTTTCAAAGCCTATGGCAAAAAACACCACATTTTTTTTACTCTCAGCCTGCGCAATTTTTAGCACTTCCAAAGAGGAATTTACCATCCTAACTTCCCTACCTTCAGCCCTTAGGTCCAAAAGGCTCTTTCTTTGGGAGCCCGGAACTCTTAAAAGGTCTCCATAGGAGCACAGCACGGTGTTTTCCTGCTTTGCTATGTGTATGGCAAGGTCTATCCTTGATTGTGGGATCACGCAGACTGGACAGCCAGGACCATGTACGAACCTAACATAACCTTCCAAAAGCTGATCTATGCCATGTTTTACTATAGCGTGAGTATGTCCACCGCAGAATTCCATTATATTTACCACTCTACCTATCCTTTCCACAAGCCTTTTTATAGCTTTCTCTATGGTTCTTAGTCTTTTGTTATCTCTGAATTCCTTCAGCTCAAAGGTTTTCAAACTCTTCCTCCATTGACAGTATCTCCTCAAAAAGCTCCAAACTTTTTAATGCTTCTTCTTCATCCAGCTTTGATATGGCAAAACCTACATGAACCAGGACCCAATCCCCTTGCCTTACAGGTTCGTTCAAAAGCTCCAAGGAAATTATTCTTTTCACTCCCATAGTATTCACCACTGCGCTGTTGTCTTCTCTTATCTGCTCTATCTGTGCAGGTATGGCCAAACACATAGCTTCCCTCGGTGAAAGATTGTTCATTAAATATATACTAAGAGCTCTTTTAGTGCAAGTGGTAGTATGGTTTGTCTCTGTGTTTGTGCATAAGGCCCGCTTCTATTAGTTTTTCTTTATCCGAAAGAAACCCATCCACGCTTCCATCGTAGATTATCCTGCCCCCTTCTCCTAATACTACAAGCCTGTTTCCAAGCTCTGGCACCAAGCTAAGATTATGGGTTGAGATCACGGTAGTAAGGTCTAACTCTTGGAGGATGTCTATTAGCAAACCTGTGCTTTTTGGATCTAAGTTTGAAGTAGGCTCGTCCAAAAGTAAAACCTCTGGCTCAAGGATTAAAAGACAGGCTAAGCAGAGCTTCTGTTTTTGACCTCTGCTTAGGTTGTAAGGAATCTTTTCCAGATAAGGACTAAGTCCAAATACCTCAGACCATCTTAGTACTCTCTCCTTGATTTCTCTCTCTTTTAATCCCAACTGCCTGAGCCCAAAAGCCATCTCATCATACACCGTTGGATTAAAAAGCATTACGTCTGGGTTCTGAAAGAGGAGGACAACTTCCCTGCGAAACCTAAGGTTAAACTTAGGATCCCTTAGACTTTTTTCGTTCAACCTTTCGCCTTTGTAAAGGTATTCTCCCCTTTCTGGAAAGAGAAGACCGTTGAGAATCTTTAGAAGGGTGCTCTTTCCTGAACCGTTTATACCCAGAATAACTACCCTTTCTCCCTTATCCACTTTGAGGTTTATATCTTTAAGCACATACTCATCCTCATACTTAAACCAAAGGTTCCTAAGCTCAATCATGAAACCCCCTTGATTTCATAGCCTGATAAAGCTCTTCAGAAGTATGCATGGACCTTTCAAAAAAGAAAGCAAGCACCCTTTCGTAAAAGTTAAGCCTTGTTCCTCTGTCTAGCTTTCTCATGGTCCTACTCTTTAAAGCTTCTCTAAACTCTCTTATAAGACTGACATAAGTTAAAAGATGGCTTGAAACTATTACAAGCAAAAAGCTAAGGTTCTTTGAAAAATCTAAGGCTTTGAAAAGATTAATAAACTTAAAGAAAGTAAAGGTTGTTAGAGTTAGGGAGAAAGACCTAAGAGTCATCATTAACAGATATTCGGAACGATCCTGACCAAGCCAAAGACCTGCCAAAAAGTAAGGTAGGGACACAAGGAAGTTAAACAGCAAGCATACGTAGGTAGCCCTCTTTATAGTATTGAGCTTTTTCTTGATAGGGAGTGCTGCAGTAGCCAAAACCAATATCAGGCTTACTATAAGTAGAACTTTGGCAGAAGAAAGAGAAGAGAGAAATACAACAAAGATGAGGTATGCTAATAAAAAAAGTTTATCTTTCATAGTTTATCCTCTTTTTAAGTTTTCTCACCAAAAGGACATTCAGTAAGCCCTCACCAAAACCCACAATGATATGAGGCAGGATCAGAGCAGGTAGGGTAATGGAGTAATCAAAGGGAAAGTAGATTGGCATTCCCCTCTCATCTTTAAACAGATATGGATGGATTCCTAAGGTGATTGCTAAGAATAAGGCAGAAAGGAGTGTAGAACCAAAGCCAGAGACAAAGAGAGAGATGCTTTCTCCCATAGGTCTTAAGACTTTGTGTATATAAAAAGCTGAAAGGCTACCGATCAGAGCTATAAGGAGGGAGTTTATCGGAAAGGTTGTAATTCCTCCTTCTCCCAAAAGCGTAGCCTGAAGAAAAAGTATGATAGAGTAGCTTAAAAAGGCTACCCAGTAACCAAACAGTATGGAAATAGGAGCCACACCCAAACCATGCACCGATGTGCCCCCTGGTAGAGGTATGGCTAATGTGGATATTACAAAGGAAAACAAAGATAAAGAGGCAAGGTAAGGTATGACCTTCTCCTGGAGCGCACTTTTAAACCTTCTTAGAGCATAAAGCACAAAAAGCAGGTCAAGTATATAGGCAGGTATGTAAATTTGGGGAGCTACGAACCCATCAGGTATATGCATGGTTCAAAAGGTAAAGGACAGGCTCATTAAAAGCCTGTACTTTTCCTTACCCTCAGCCCCTTGCTGTTGGTTATGCTGGTTTAGGTCTTTCCAGAGGGGAAGCTTTAACCCTGCCGCTAAGGAAAGGTTTTTGTAATAGAGCTTGCCACCAAAAGTTCCGTAAAGTATCTTTCCTCCTGAATCCTCAAGCTTTATTCCATCTTCCTTATCCTTCTGATTGTATTGAAAGTTTGCCTCCAATACGGCGTCTATTCTGAATCCTCTTTCTGCGCTCGAGTAAAGTTTATAGACTGAAGCTAAGTTTAGGCGGAACTCATCGCCAAACTTATACTTTTTCCGAGGACTACCTATGGATTGTCGGTAATTATACTCATGTTCAAAAAACTTGGTGTAGTTTGTGTCTAAGGTAAATGTCAGTTTAGGAAAGCTTTCTAACTGTTTGCTGGCTGTAAAACCTAATATTATAGTTGGCTTGCCAAAGCCTGTTGCCATGTCCGGCGAGAAATCACCGTTTGGGTTTCTTTTTCTATCGTATTTTTCGGTCTCGCCTGTGGGTAGGGAAATGCCACCATATAAACTGAACCGCCAATCCATGAGCTCATCCAAGCTTTCCCTTTTTGGTGGAAGCATAAACCCCTCATCGTATTTAAATCCAAATACAACCATGATTAAAGGATCAGCAAACCCAGCGTTTCTATATTCATACTGACCAACGAAAGGATCGTTTTCATCCAAGGACTTTATCTCTTTTTTTATGTAGTAGGGGACAAATAGATAGCCTGATAGCCAAGGTTTGAACCCATAACCTATACCTAAGGTCCAAAACTGGTAATAATCTTTTTGATCTGGAAAGTTTTCAAAAGAATACTTCCTAAACTTTGGATAATCCAACTTTAAAGAAAAAAGCCAGTGCCCCTCAGGCAATGTATAAGAACTACTTGTTTCTATAGGTACGCCTGGACCCTCCAAACCTACCCCTCCTAAGGTAGCGGTGCCGTGATGAGCAAAAGAAACGCCTATCAAAAAAAGGCTTGCTAAAGCTGTCCTTTTAACCATGGTAAAACCCTCCTTAGGTATATTTCAACCAGCCCAAATATACCAAGTATCACACCAAAACCTACCAAAAGCTTTTGATAGATGCTTAGCTTTCCCCCTTGTTGTTGTAATTTTCCATCTTCAACGTCAAGATCAACCACCGCACCGTGCCCATCCTCTGAAAAGGTCCTTATAGTCCAACGTCCTGGTTTATCTGGGCAAAAAATAATTCGTCCTAAGGCATCCGTTCTTCCTACCTGAAACGGTTTGTCTTTCTCAGGTCCAAACACCTGATAGCTCTCGTAGGAGAAACTTCCACCGGTTGGAAAGTAAAATTTAACTACTATACAGTTTCCTTCTCTAAAAGAGTTGTATTCCAAATCGTGAGCAAAAGAAAGGGATAAGAGGAAAAAGAACAGAAGCATCATCTTACCTCAAACTGTAAGCTTGCAGTTTTCAGAATGTAATCATTTTTCACTCCATCCCCTTTTTCCTTCAGCGTAGTGCTTATTATGTTTATACCCTCCTTTGGTTTCAGCCTTATCTTGCCTTCTTCATCCGTTAATCCGACCACCTTACCATTGTGCAAAACCGTCATATCCTTCATCGGCTTTCTTTTGTATAAGACCATAAAACTTACCTTTTTTCCTACCGGTAAGCTAAAAGGATCTTCAAGTGGGACTATCTCCAAGTCATCGGTCAAAGGCTTTGAGAAGGTGGGTGCCCATCTTTGAATGCTTTTTAGGCTTTCATAAGACAACCAGCTTTCAATAGCTCCGGGGACTTTATCCTTTGGGAGGTTCTTTGTGCCATCTGCGCTCTTAGTCCAGTATCCAGAGCTAAAGACCACATATAGGACCGCACACTCACCTTCAACTCTAAAAGGATAAGACCGGCTGATCTTTGCTTCTACTTTTTTTCCTGCATTGTTAAAACATTCTGAAGCAACTACTTTATCCGGGTCGTATTTTATGAGGCTCTCCTCTCCCCTCTTTGGCATTAAATGTCCGTAGCGTAAGATTAGAGTTTTGCTTTCTCTTTCCACCCACAAATCGTGCCCAAAGGCTAAGAAAACCAATAGAAAAATAAAGATTACCTTCATAGCTCACTTTGATATTACTTATACGCAAAAAATAATATTAACGATTAATCATTCAATGTCAAGTGTCTTTTGAGAGGATGTTCTAAAAATCCCTCAAGGTGATTATAATAAAAGCTAAGATGTATGTAAGCCTACAATTCAAACTCCAGCTGAACAGTCCCGACAGAAAAAAGCTCTTAGAATTAATGCGTA
>CAZZKD010000228.1:0-3279 GCA_964655095.1 uncultured Thermocrinis sp. | reverse complement strand
GTAATATAGCAAAACACACTCCACCTGCTTTGCTAATAGACTACTCACGAAGAGCAAAAGTCCTATAATGAACTTCATTTAAAAACCTCCTGAGATATTCCATTCCTAAGAGTAAGCTGAAAAGAATCGCAAACATATAGCCGTATCCGTAATAGTATGGTCCCAAAAGCTGAGTAAAAAAGGTAAAACTAAGGTTTAAAACAAAGAAGCTAAAGGTCATCTTTACCAGCTCTTTCCTTAAGTCAAAGTATGAAAGCAGGGCGTAAATGGTTACATAACCCATAAGCAAAACATTACTTGCTAGCAATATGTCAAACAGGGGCAAGTAAGCCAGCGGGAGTTTTAAGAATTTAAAGATAACCTCTTGAACGAAAACTAAAAAAACTGCTGTAAAAGCCTGAAATCTTAGAGTTTCAAAGAAAGCAGACCTTGCGCTTTCTATCATTCTATCGGCGAGTTTATAGAGATCCTTAAGCTTGCCCCACGTCCTTACAGCGTTGTAGTATGCGTCATAATCCTTAAAGAAGTCCATCTCAACCTTCAGAAAGGCTATTGCAAACCCTGGGATTATAGAAAGAAGAGCCATAACAACAGGCACGTCGTATATGACAGAAGCTCTGATGTTCCCTAAAACCGTATAGCCAGTAATTGGATTAAACCAAAATAGGTATTTATCCACCCACACACCAAGGTTGAAAAAAAGACCAGCCAAGGCAAGGCTTTTGTAAAAGCGATTTTTATTCAAAAAGTCAAATTCAAGCACTCTGTCTGACTTGTAATCCCTTGCAACCCTTAGCATAATCAGGAAAAACAAAACCAGTTGGCTTATGTAGAAGCTAAGAATTGCCCAAAAAAGTCCTAACTTAGACAAAAACACCAGACCAATTCCTGCAAGACTATAAGAAAAAGCGAAAGATATCAGTATGTGTTTATAGCTTTTCAAACCAGTAAGGAGAGCATTTACAACCCACAAAGCGGAAAGTGTGGAGACAGTGAAAGAAAATACAATGTGATAATGGTAAGGCAGACCATAAAACAGAAAGAAAGATAGAAGAAGTGCTACAATAAAGCTATAACTTGCGGTAAGCACTACCACACCGTTTGTGTTGGGAAGAACTCTGTCAAATTCCTTTTCAAACAACCTATCTGATATATACCTTGTGAAAGAGAGCTGAAATGGACCAGATAGGATTAAGCTTATGGAAATCACGTAGGTAATATATACCTGATACTTTACAACTACATCCGACACTCCCCAAAGCTTTTGAGCAACAAAAGCAGAAAGGAATATGCTTACTATAGCAAAGACCCAGTTCCCAGTGCTAAGCACGGCAGAATATCCAAAGGAAAGGAGAATTTTTCTTAACTTCCCCTCTTTGTATAACCTCCTTAGTTCTATAGAAATACCAGCCATCTTACTTCCCTATGTATTGCGTATATACCTTTCGGTAGTTTTCAATAAACTGATCAAACCTATAGAACCTATTTACCCTTTCAAGCCCAGCTTTCTGGCACTTTTTCCAGAAATTTTCATCGGTTAGAAGCTTGTAATAAGCATCTGCCAAAGCTCTTGCATTACCTACAGGTGTAACAATTCCCGCTTGCCCAATTGCTATATCCTCTTCGTTTAGCCCTCCATAGATTAGTTGCCTACAAGACCCCACATCCGTAGTAACGCAGGGGATACCCGAAGCCTTAGCCTCTAAAACAGTCATAGGCATACCCTCGCTTATAGAGGTCAATGTAAACACACCCGTCTGGGGGAAAATATCCGCTATGTTCCTAAAGCCCAGGAATTTTATTTTATCTTCTACTTTCAGTATCTCCGCAAGCTCTCTGCATTCCTGAGCATACTCTGGTTCCTCATCTTCTGGACCAACTATCCAGCCTTCCACATCAAGCTTTTGCAAAAGCAGTGCTATAGCTTTTATGAAGGTCTTCACATCCTTTATAGCAACTACCCTTCCGATAAAGGATACGACCTTGGACACCTCCTTAGGTCTTTTTTCTACCAACTTTGAAAGCCTATCCACATCCACGCCGTTAGGTATAACTTCGGTTTTATGGGGAGGACACCCCCAACTTATCTGCTGTTTTCTTGCTTCCTCAAAAAGAGAGAAAACTCTTTCTGCATTATAGTAGGAAATCTTACCAAGATTAATAAACGTCTTTATCCACAACTTCTTTAAAGCATCTATGTCATATTTTTTTTGAAGATACTTATACTGAACACCCACCCATTTTGCGTTCAATATGTCAATTTTCCTCTCCTTTGTGTATATGCCGTGTTCGGTAACGATGAAAGGAATTCCGTATTCTTTGCTGATCAAACTACCCAAGAATCCGGCATAACCAGTAGATGGACTATGTATTAAACCTATATCTTTTCTTTCAATGGACATTGCTAACTCTGCAACTTTAAAAAGGGGGGCAAAAAGATTCCTCATGGTCCAAAAATAATCAACAAAAGGAACATCCATACCAATGCTTTCATAAAGCTCTTCTATAAACTCCCAAGATTGCCTACTGTATAAAAAATCTTCATAGCTTACTTCTCTAAAAAAGTTGAAGTTAGTTACTTCTTGCCATGCGTTTTCAAATTTTTCATCTTCCAAAAAAGCACCTAAGAGTCTTACTTTCTCAGACTCTTTAACCCTTTTTTCAAGTCTTTCCCCTTTTTTGTCTTCAAACAAGTAAGTTGCTTCCAAGTAAACCAGATTGTCTGGCAGTTCATAACCTATACCCTTATAATCTTCTGGTCTTGAACCTAAAAATAAAACTCCAAAGTTTATATCTTTCATACCAGTTATTATCTGATGTATCCAAGTAGAAACACCACCCTTTATGTACGGATAAGTACCTTCAGCAATAAAAAGCACATCTATGTTTCCCCCTTTATCGATAATTCTTATACCCATGCTTTAAGAAGGCTTAACGCCTTAGGATTTAGCGTGTATGCTCCCTCGTTTTCTCCTAAAACTTTTCTAAGAAGCCCAAAATCTTTAGCTCTGTATAGTGTTTCTATTATGTATGGTAAAACCTTGCCTTTCTCCATACCCTTTTCTATAGATTCCACTAAGTATTCGTAAGCTTTTTTATAATTCCTCATTGCCAACTCTATTCTACCCATTAAAAAAAGTATAATTGGACTTCTTTCTATTTCTAAAGCCCTCTCTCCATGTTCTTTTGCTGTATATAGGTATTTTATACCTATTTCATCCTCTACTAATCTGAGATAATAAAGGTCCCAATATAGCATGCATAAGTTTTTTTCAATGA
>CAZZKD010000227.1:0-1965 GCA_964655095.1 uncultured Thermocrinis sp. | reverse complement strand
TTTGTTTAAAGCACTTGATATTGATGAAAGATATGGAAATTATCACGGCGCAGCAAAGGTAATGTTAAATATTGGAGATACATATAGAAGAGCAAAAGATTACGAAAAGGCAGAACAATACCTTTTTGAAGGCTTGAGTAGGATAAGACGTGTGGGAGACAAGTATTGGGAAGGTTTTGGACTCGAATATATTGGACGGCTTTATAGAGATTTAGGAAATAGGCAAAAAGCTATAGAATACTTTACGTCTGCTTACAATCTCTATAAGTCCATCGGTGCAGAGGGAAATATGCGTGTAGTTCGTGAAGAATTATTAGAACTTGGTGTGGATCCAGAAAAGCCTTCTGTGGAGCAAAAACAAGAGTAAAAGACTAACGAGAAGCAAAAGAAAAAAGGTAAATAGGTTTTTAGAAAGTTCGTGCTTTGTAGTTAGGTGCTTTTATTTTAAAATCAATCTTCATGAGAGTAGGATTTATAGGTTTGGGTGTGCTTGGTAAAACTATTGCAAAGAGGCTTTTATCTCAGGGTGTGGAGCTTGTAGTTTGGAACAGAACAAAAGAAAAAGCCTTGGACTTGGGAGTGGAAATAGCAGAAAGGCCATCAGAGCTTACAAAGATGGTGGATACCATTCTGATTATCCTTTTTGACTCCAAAGCCAGCGAGGAAGTGATCTTTGGCAAAGGAGGATTGGTGGAAGGGGACCTAAAGGGAAAGACTCTTGTAGATATGACCACAAACCACTACGCATACGTGCAGAGTGCATACAACGAACTAAAAGGGCTTGGCTGTAGCTACTTGGATGCGCCCGTGCTTGGCAGTGTGATACCTGCCCAAAAGGGGGAGCTTACCATCCTGGTAGCTGGAGAGGAGGAAAAGTTTAAAGAGCTAAAGCCACTTTTTGAAAAATACTGCAAGACAATCTTTTACGTGGGACAAGTAGGCAATGCGACAAAGCTTAAACTCATAAATAACATAGTCTTGGGTGGATTTATGGAGATCTTGGCGGAAGCCATAGCCATAGGGGAGCGGGCAGGTTTTAGCAAAGAGCTTATAATAGATGTGCTAAACAGCGGTGCAGGAAAGTCTTACATTCTGGACGTAAAAAAGCAAAAACTTTTGGAAGAAGACTTCTCCACTCACTTTTCGGTGGAGCTTATACACAAAGACCTCCACTACGCCCAAGACCTTGTAAAAGACGTAGGAGGCTTTACCTTTGCCTTACAGAACATAAAAGAAGCCTACGGACTTGCAAAGGCAATGGGTCTATCTAACCTTGACTTTTCTGCAGTTTATAAAGCTTTCAAAGTCCCAAAAACCTGATAGCTTTGTCCCCTATATCCTTTCTGTATTGCATACCTTCAAAGCTTATCTTTTCAATTGCTTTGTAAGCTTTTACTTTTGCCTCTTTTATGTCTTCACCCCATGCGCACACATTTAAAACTCTGCCCCCTGCGGTCAAAAGCTTACCGTTTTCTATCTTAGTTCCAGCGTAAAATATGATAACCTCCTCTTTTTTTGCTTCCTCCAAACCCCTGATCTCTTTACCTACCTCTGGATTTTCGGGATATCCCTTACTTGCAAGAACTACACACAGAGCGCACCTGTTGTCTATCTCCAAACTTATACTCCTTCCTTCATAGAAGTTAATTAGCTTTTCAAGGAAGTCCCCTTTTATCCTCATCAGCAAAGGTTGTGCTTCTGGGTCTCCAAGCCTTACGTTAAACTCTAAAACCTTTGGACCATCGGAAGTTAGCATAAGTCCGGCGTATAAAAACCCTCTGTAGTATATACCCTCCTTTGCAAGAGCTTTTAGGGTTTTTTCTATGATGTTTTTTCTTATCTCTTGTTCAGTTTTTTCGTCAATGAAAGGATTAGGAGAGTAAGCGCCCATACCACCTGTGTTTGGCCCTTTATCTCCGTCCAAGAGTCTTTTGTGATCCTGGGAGGTAGGCAAAGGGATATACT
>CAZZKD010000226.1:0-1832 GCA_964655095.1 uncultured Thermocrinis sp. | reverse complement strand
AACCAGTATGTAAGGCAACATCTTCATTTTTTGGAGATCCGCCCTCCCGAGGAAGGACCTTTAATTCTGTCTCCCCTGGGTTGTCCACATGCACCTGAAGGACAAGCGGGGCGGGTACAAGGTATGGGATTTCCCACCTCTGGGAGTGGGACGGTGCATATTCCTCCGGAAGGCGCATAGACTTTAAAAGGCTCCAAAGAGAGGTGCCCATAAAGAGAGGGCTTTTCTACAAAAGAAGGGAAACGCCACAAGATAAGGTATTGGCCTTTAAACTGCTTATAGATCTATCTTCATCCATGAAGAAAGAAAACAAGGCTGAAAATGCCTTCAAAGCCCTAATTCTATTTTCTGAAACTTTGAATGCCTTAGGTATGCCCTTTTCTGTATCTGCTTTTAACGATAAGGTCTATAGCCTTAAGACCTTTGAGGAAGAGTATAAGAATGCGAGGGCAAACATAATAAACGCTTTTAACCTTTTAGGTGGCGGAACAAACTTAGAAAAGGTCTTGATCGAAGGTATGGATGAGTTACAGCTTTTTTGTAAAAAACATAACATAAAGGGGGTGCTCATAGTCTTTTCTGATGGTGAGCCTACTAAGGGGCTTAAAGGGGAAGCACTTAGAACACTAATAAGAGAACTTAAGGGCAAACTACCTGTGGTAGGCATAGGAGTTGGTAAAGAAAGAAACTTTGTGGAGGAATACTTTGAAAAGTCAGGAATAAGGATCTCGGAAATATCAAAGATTCCACAGGCTTTTTCTAAGGTGGTGGAAAACTACCTAAGAAGGTTGATTTCTGTTTAAATTATTATCCATGAAAGTTGTTGAATACAGTCAAATAGTGGAGGCAGTTAAAGAGATTGCTATGCAGGCAAACTACACGCTACCGCAGGACGTAGTGGTGGCTTTCAAAGAAGCTTTAAACAGAGAGGAGTCGGAGTTGGGAAGGGAAGTCCTAAGGCAGATACTTTTGAATGCAGAAGTAGCGGAGCAAGAGCAGATGGCTTACTGTCAGGACACGGGAGTAGCTGTTGTTTTTGTAGAGATAGGTCAGGATGTGCATGTGGTAGGTGGGTCTTTAACGGATGCCATAAACGAGGGGGTGCGCAGGGCTTACACGGAAGGGTATTTGAGGGCTTCTATGGTTTATGATCCTGTTTTTGAAAGAAAAAACACAAGGGACAACACCCCCGCCATAATACACTACGAGGTAGTGCCTGGAGACAAGCTAAGGATAGTTTTTGCTCCAAAGGGTGCAGGGTCTGAGAATACTTCACGCTTGGCTATGCTAAAGCCTGCGGATGGTTGGGAAGGTGTAAAGAGATTTGTTTTGGAAACGGTAAAGTTAGCTGGTCCAAATGCGTGTCCGCCATTTACTGTTGGAGTAGGGATAGGTGGAAACTTTGAGTATTGTGCATTGCTGGCTAAAAAAGCCTTGCTAAGACCGGTGGGAGAAAGAAGCAAGGATCCAATAGCAAGGAGAATAGAGGAGGAGCTTTTGGAAGATATAAACAAACTCGGGTGGGGACCTATGGGATTTGGGGGAACAACAACTGCCATAGATGTAAAGGTGGAGCTATACCCGTGCCACATAGCCTCCTTACCTGTGGCGGTCAATATTCAGTGCCATGCGTCAAGGCATGCGGAGGTAGAGCTTTGAAGTGGCTTTTTATTTTAACCTTCATAGGCCTTATAACCGTACTCTTTCTGTCTGGTTTTGCCTTCAGGTGGCTAAGGAGTCACTTAAGCAAGCATCTATGACCTTTTCCAAAGCTTTTCTTTGTATTTTTCTTTCATCTCCAACTCAAGCAAGAATAAATACTTCAGAAAAGT
>CAZZKD010000225.1:0-5958 GCA_964655095.1 uncultured Thermocrinis sp. | reverse complement strand
AAATATTCTCAAATTTACTACCTTCTCCACGAGCTTGTCTGCCAACTGTTCCGTATCTCCCACCCTTATACCAAGCAATAGGTTCAAGCCCTTTCCTATTCTTGCAACCTCTTTTCCATCAACCACAACCCACGACTCTTTTACTCTTTGCACCAACACTCGCATAACACTAAAGCCTACAAAGAACTGGCACTATTTCAAACTTCATGTCCTGTCCAAGTATTAGCCTTATCATAGCTCTAAGGGTAGGAGAATTATCTGTAAAGAAAAGCCTTAGGCTACCTTCACCCTCATTCCTTGCTATCTGACTAACCTTCTTAGCAACCGCTTCTGCCGAATCTACCACATCCACCTCTCCCATAAACTGTTTTATAGGCTCTTTCAGGAGAGGGTAATGGGTGCAACCAAGTATAAGTGTGTCTATCTTACCTTTCAGCTCCTGAAGATAGTATTCTATAACGCTTTTAGCTATGGTTCCGTTTAGTATGCCTTCTTCTACCAGTGGGACAAACAAAGGACAAGCCTTTGCAAAAACCTGTGCGCCATAGCTTTCCAAAAGCTTTTGATAGGCCTTGCTTTGAATTGTGCCCCGTGTTCCTATTACCCCGATCTTCTTTTGTTTGGAAATTTTTATAGCCTTTTCCACTCCTGGCTGTATTACCCCTATTACTGGAATGGAAAGTTTGTCTTTCAAAGCCTCCAGAGCATAAGCGCTGGCGGTGTTGCAGGCAACTACCAAAAGCTCTACACCAAAGGAAAGCAAAAACTCCGCACACTCAAGGCTGTATCTTTGAATAGTTTCCTTGGACTTGCCTCCGTAGGGGACCCGGGCCGTGTCCCCCAAGTAAAAAAAATCCACAGAGGGTAGCTCTTCCCTAAGTGCCTTTAAAACAGTTAATCCACCTACACCCGAGTCAAAGATACCAATTTTCATGTTCTTTTTAGGTAAGTTTCTTATATTATAATACTTTGAATAACCTTGCTTAGGAGGTGTTGTCATGAAGAGGGTTTTCGTGCTCTTGATGGTAGGCCTTGCAAGTGTGTCTTTTGCCAGTGAGCAACTTGCTAAGCAAAAGGGCTGTATGGCGTGCCACGACCTGAAGGCAAAGAAAGTAGGCCCATCCTATGCAGACGTAGCTAAAAGGTATGCGGGCAAACCAGACGCTGTGAATTACTTGGCTGGTAAGATCAAAAAGGGTGGAGCTGGAGTTTGGGGTCCTGTGCCTATGCCTCCTCAGAACGTGACTGATGCAGAAGCCCAGCAACTTGCTAAGTGGATTCTGAGCGTAAAATAAGAGAACTTCTTTCGGAATTTGTTCTGCTTCACTTCAAAAGACCGGTGGAGGCGGACTTCAGAGATCTGAGGTCTGCCCTTCTCTTTTGTATGTTCTTAGACTGGTTTGGTTTAGATAATCCTCTTGGAATATACATCTTAGACTTCTATCCAGAACTTCTCTCGGAGTTTCATCTTTGGCACAGGACCTTGGGTTTAGAGCATTTTAGCCTGAGCTTTTTGCCGTGCTGCTAAAAAGGGTTTATATGTTCGGTGGGAAGGGGGGCGTTGGGAAAAGCACATTGGCCTGCGCTTTGGCGTTAAGACTATCCGAAAGGGGTTCCACCCTTTTGGCTTCCTTAGACCCAGCCCACTCTCTATCTGGGATCTTAGGAGTTTCTGTGGGAAGTGAGATTGTGCAAGTTTCCCCAAACTTACATGCGGTGGAGTTTGACGCTCAAAGGATCGCAGAGCAGTATGTAACCAGAGTTCTAAAGAGTTTGGAAGAGAGTGTATCAATGTCTGTTCTTGAAGGGGCAAAGAAGTTTGCATCTCTCATATCCTCTTCCCCCACTTCCTTAGAAACCGCCGTGTTTGACAAGCTTGCTGAACTTCTCCCTAAGTATCAGTATGTGGTCTTGGACTTTGCTCCAACCGGACAGATTCTAAGGTTTTTTAGTTCCCTACAGATGGTGGATGAGTGGCTAAATTTTCTTGTCAAGCTTGGAGAAAAACAGAAAGAGATAGACAGGTTTATGGGAAGAGAAAGAAACTTACCAAAGCTCTTAAAAGAAAGGTCTGAAAAAGTAAAGTTTTTGGTTCAAATCTTAAAGACTAAAGGCTTACTCTATGCAGTAGCAAGGGAAGAGCCCCTCTCAATGCAAGAGGCAGAACTGTTGAAAAGAAACGGGTTTATAAGAACAAAGATAGTCATAAACTGCCATTCTTCCGCTGACTACCCTTTTTTGAAAGTCCCATGGGTAGCCAATCCTTACGGTGTGGAAAGACTAAAAGAAGTCCCAATAGAAAGTTTGATAGAAGAAGAGTGATCTTTAGAAAATCCCAAATTCACCTATCCTCAATAACCATTAGAAGATGGGGGCTCATCTTTCCATTTACAAAGGAGTTTTCTCTGACCAGCAACCTTTTTACCACACCCTTGGTAGGAGAAACTATTCTGCAGTACTCCACTAACTTTTCCAAACCTTTGAGCTCAGATTGGATAGACTGATACACGGCTTGTTCCCTCTCATATTTGTTCTTCCAATCTTCGTATTCACTTCTTGAGAGTAACCCCCTCTCGTAAAGGCTTTCATACCTCTTGAAATCCCTTTCAACTTTGTCAAGTTTTAGCCTTTGGGCTAAGAGCTGTGCTCTAAGTCTTTCAATCTCCGAAAGATAAAGGGAAGGATCTATCTCCACAAGCAGTTGGCCTTTTTCTACTCTTTGCCCTTCTTTCACATAGATCTTTTTCACTACCCCCTTGACTATAGCATGAACTTCCACTTCCTGAGAAAAACCAAAGGAAAACATCAAAAGACTAATCAGACTTAATAAAATCATGGCTTCCCTCCAAAACTAAAAACGGATCTAAGCCAAGAGTACTGTATAGTTTAGCAAGGAACAGCATTATTTCGTATTTTGCTTTCATAACCTGTCTTTCTGACTCGGATTTTTCTGCCATCGCATAGCCCAAATCAAAGGCAAGCTCAAGTTCGTATTCGGACCTTCTAAGGGTGAGGTTTTCCTCTGCATACCTGTCCATAACCAATGCATGATCCAGTTTGGAGATGAGATAAGAATATTCGTAATCTGCTGAATGTATTATTAGCTCAAGCTGTTTTATAGAGTCCTCAATCTCCAAAAGCAAAGAGTTTCTTTGATTGCTAAGTTCAATTAGATTAAAGGGAGCGCTTGGATCAAAGATCGGCAGTATTATCTCCACACCAACGCGCCAACCTTCTTGGCTGTATGCTTTAGTTATGGGGGCTCCTGTCCTTAAAGTGTTTCCTATCTCTCCCCTTAGTTGCAGTCTAAGGTCAAAAAACCTTTTGGACTCTTCCAATCTATGATCATACATGGCAAGTAAGAGCCTCTTTATCCTCAGAGTTGAGCTCTTTTCTTTACCTATACTAAGTAGTTTTTCTTTATCAAGGCTTCCCCTCTTTGGCTCAAAGTGTATACTTTCCAAGTTTATAAAATCATTCATCTTCAACCCAACCAGCTTTTTTACCCTATATAGGGTTTGGTTATACTCATACTGCGCTTTTATTAGCTCAGCCCTCTTTTCCCTATATACCGCTTCAAGTTTAAACACCTCCAAGTCTGTGGCAAGACCCAGCTCTTTTCTTTGAACTGCTCTATCAAACCTAACAAAGGCTATTGCCATCTCTTCCCTTTTCACCTCTGTAAGTTTTGCCAAAAGCTCTGCCTGCACAAAGAGCTCAAGAAGAGTAACTTTTAGCTCTTTCTCCAACTGGCTCTTAACTTCTCTCTGTATTTCCGTTCTAAGTTTGGCAGATCTTATCTTAGGTATTGTTTTTCTGTATTCATACAGCGTGCTCAAAAAACTAATTCCGTAAGGATTTTCCCATTCATCCCTTTGAGAGTTATAAATAACACCCGTTCCAAAGACTATGTTGGGAAGGAAAAAAAGCTTGGATTCCACTTCCCGTGCTTCCAAAGAGGATAACTCGTTTAGCATTTTTCTAATTTCCGGATTGTTTTTCAGTGCCAACTGATAGGCTTTTTTTATGTCAAGCTTGACAACCTCCTGCCCGTAGCATAGGGAAAGCAGAAGCAGGAAGAAAAGGATCATTTTTTATTTTCTCTCAAAAAATTAACTAAATTAGTCCTCTTGTAGTGCTCTTCCACTATCCACCTTCCTATAAGTATAAACTCTTTCGGTTCTATGTAGCCAGGCACTTTGGCTATAACTTCGCCTTTCTTGTCAAGGAACATAAAGACGGGTGTTAGCCTAACGCCGTGCTTTAAAGCAAACTGTCTTTCTGTGAGCTTTTTACCGTCAAAATCCACTACTTCCAAACTTCCCCTTATGTCTATCTCCACCATATTGAAGTGTTTTGTGTAATAGTTTTGCACATCTTTATCTTGGAAGGTAATCCTTCTCATCTTGTCGCAGAAAGGACAGCCCTCTTGATGAAACATAATAAACAGATACTTTCCTTCACGGACCGAATCTTCTAAATCCTCTTTCAGATTTAGAAAAGAGGGCTTGAGAAATGGTATAGGAGCACTGTAAGCTGTTGCGAAAATTACCAATAAAACTACCAATACACGATAAAGCACTCTCCACATAATAAAAAAATTTAATCCTTGGTCTTGCAACTATTCATTAATTTCACGCCTAAATATAAAGCTGCTTCGAAAAATCTTCTATCTGCTGAAGGGACATCCCAATGAAGGATTTTTCGAACAACCTACCTAAATATTTTAAAAATCTCTCCCTTAAGGGTGAGTATGCATGGAATGTTTGTCTATGCGGAGGGGAGCTCTTCTGCTTTCCACCTTTTGTAGAGGTTATGCTCAATCCTTAGGCAATCCAAAGCTTTACCTACTACAAAATCCACCATCTCTTCTATGCTTTTGGGTTTGTGATAAAAAGCGGGACTGGCAGGTAGGATAACAGCACCTGCTTTGGCAACTTTGAGCATGTTTTCCAAATGGATCAAAGAATAGGGAGCTTCTCTGATGATCAGAACCAACGGAACCTTTTCCTTTAGGGCTGTTTCGCTAACTCTGTGGATGAGGTTTTGATTTATACCATTTGCTATGCAACCGAGTGTGCTCATTGAGCAGGGGGCAATCAAAACGCCAGCGTAGTTTATCAGTCTTGAACCGCTGGCTACTCTGTCCGCTATAGCTTTCTCAGAGATAAGGCGAACCTTTGGAAACTTTTGCTTAACGTCTTTTAACGAAAGATTTAACTCTTCTTTTAGCACCACAGCGCCTGCGGTAGAAATTATAAGGTCCAAGTGAAAGTCCATGCTATAAAGGACTTCAAGTAGTCTGTATCCATAGATACTTCCGCTGGCACCGGTTATGCACAAAACTATGTTTCTTTTCACTTTCTATCCTGCTTTAAATCCCAAGAAAAAACCTGCCGAAAAGGCAGAAGAAAAGGCTACTGTTTTAAAAATACCCCTGACGAATTCATCCACTCCAGAGAACAAAGATTTTACAAGGACCCAAAGCTGGGTCCAGTTTATATCAATAAAGCCTTTACTCTGAAGCCAAAAAAGGGAGAGAAGGTAAAGCCCCATCAGCATCAAAAAAAGGTTCAACAGCTTTTTTACCGCAAAGCCAACCACAAACCCTGCAAATCCTGCATAACCCAAGTCTGCTATCAAACCTTCCAAGCTCATTGATATCTAAACACGCTTGGATTTAGTATGTCCGGATAGTTTGTAGTCATCTCGTAATCAAAGAGCTGTTTTCTTATTCTTTCTAAATCTTTTCTGTTAGGCTTGAAAGGATAGCTCCTTATATCTGTTGGTGAGCTGTCTCCAAAGGGTCTGTTGCAAGCGGTTTCGGTAGTTTTCCCTCTACATCCAGAAGTCATAAACGGCCTTCCGCTCCAGAAAAGCTCTTCAAAGGTTTCCTTTGGAATGCCAAAGTCTATAACCTGTCCTTTTTCGTTGAACTTCATGTCCTCATATCGGGCT
>CAZZKD010000224.1:0-2583 GCA_964655095.1 uncultured Thermocrinis sp. | reverse complement strand
CTCTTCTGCCTTTGGAGTTAGCACTACCCTTACCTGGTGTCCTCTGTGTTTTAACTGTCTTACCAGCTCACAAGCTTTGTGTATTGCAATGGAGGAAGAGACTCCTAAAAGTATTTTTGCCACAAAGTTATTTTAACAGCTTAAAAACTTAAATTTGCCAGCATAGAAAGGCGTCCAGTTGTTAGCAAGACTCCTAAGGCTACAAGCACCAACCCCCCTATGAACTCTACCACCCCAAAGAACTTGCTAAAGCTTTTGACAAAGCTCAAAAAGGCAGACAGCAGTCCGCCCGCAACAATAAAAGGAATGCCAAGACCCATGGAGTAAAAGAAAAGCAGTATAGCACCTTGCAGTGCAGTCTCCTGTTGGGATGCATAAAGAAGAATGCTTCCAAGCACAGGACCTATGCAGGGAGACCAACCAAAGGCAAAGAGCATTCCAACAACGAAAGCACCAAACAAAGATACATTACTTTTCATTTCTATCCTCATTTGCCTGTAAAGTTTTTCATGAAAGCCAAAGGAGTATAAGAAAAGCACTATGAAAATGATCCCCAAAAGGTCAAAGAGCAATTTTTGACTTATGACCCCAAAAAGATGCAGAGAAACTAGCAAAGCAGAAACACCCAGAATTTCTTTAAGGAAATTCTCCCTTAGAAAGACTCCAGCAAAGTGAAGACCAAAGAAAACTATCAGACCTCCACCCACCTTTGAGATGATTTCTTGATAATCTCTTAGTAGTTGTCCTACAGTGGTTGCTCCCGCACCCAATAGGGAAAAAACCAAGGAAAAGCCAAAAACAAAAAGCACTGATGCAAGTAAGATGTTTAGATTAAAACCTTTTGAACTCCCATCAGCCCGACCTATACCAGAAATGTAAGACAGATAACCCGGAATGATTGGAAGAACACAGGGAGACAAAAAGGACAGCAAACCTGCAGTAAAGGCTATAATAAAAGATACTTCAAGCATCAAGATTAAATATAACCATTTTTATTTCCGTATAATCTTCTATGGCGTATTTTGGTCCTTCTCTGCCTACACCTGAAAACTTTACACCTCCGTATGGCATCTGATCTGCCCTAAAGTTAGGACCTTCGTTTATGAGAACTCCACCTGCTTTTATACCCCTTATAAACCTCCACGCTATTTCCAGATCTTTTGTAAATACTCCCACTTGCAAACCGTAGTCCGAGTCATTTACCATCTGAATAGCCTGATCCACATCGCTGTAAGGATTGACTACCACCACAGGAGCAAAGGCTTCTTCTCTGTAGAGTTTTGATTGAGGTGGGACCAAACTAACCACAGTTGGGACTAAAACAGAAGACACTTTGTCACCGCAGGACACTCCCCCAGTAATCAGCTTTGACCCATACTGCAAGGCTTCGTCTATCCAACTTTGGATCCTTTCCACTTCACTTATGGATATCATCGGACCCACATCTGTGCTTTCTTCCATTGGATCGCCAACCTTTAACTTTTCTACTTCAGAGGAAAGCCTTTCCAAAAACAGGTCAAATATTGATTCATGCACAAAGACCCTTTGGACGGATATGCAAACCTGTCCGGCTATGGCATAGCCTCCCTGCACTGTCTTTTGCACCGCCCTTTCAATGTCAGCGTCCTTATGGACCACCACCGCTGAGTTTGAACCAAGCTCAAGAACCAGCTTCTTTATACCACACTGCTTAGCTATTATCTCTCCCACCTTTCTGCTTCCTGTAAAGGAAACTACCCTTACGTCAGGATGGGTGGTTATGACCTTACCTACCTCCCCAAACCCTGGGAGCACGGATATGGCAGAGGGTGGAAAACCAGCTTCTAAAAGCAGTTCTCCAAGCATCAAAGGTGTAAGTGGTGTTCTTTCGGATGGTTTTAATATAACCGCATTCCCAGAAGCTAAGGCTGGAGCTACCTTGTGCATGGAAAGGTTCAAAGGAAAGTTAAAGGGAGTTATGGCGCTGACTATTCCAACGGGCTCTCTTACATAAAAGCCAAACTTGCCCTTTCCGTTTGGATGGGCATCTATTGGGATTACTTCTCCCCCAATTCTTCTCGCTTCTTCTGCGGAAAAAAGTAAGGTTTGTATTGCCCTTTGGACTTCCGTTCTTGCTTCCCTTATAGTTTTCCCAACTTCCAAAACCAAAGTCTTTGCGAATTCTTCACTTCTTCTTTCCAAAATTTCCGCAGCCTTCATCAACAGCTTGGATCTTTCGTAAGGAGTAAGCCTTGCCATCTCTTTGGCTCCCTGCTTTGCGATCTCAACCGCTTGCAAAGCTTCCTTTTCAGTGGCAAAGTGCACCTTTGCGATGACTTCTTGAGTGTAGGGATACTTAATTTCTACAAGGTTGTTTGTTTTGACCTTTTGACCACTAAGTATGAGTTCTTTTTCCATAAGGTAAATTATAATGTAGTGCTTCTTTCAATCAACTTGGTGTTCCATAAATATCTGCAGGACCTTTCAAGTACGGAAATTAGACTGTAAGCCTGCGTGAGAGTTTGCCCCGCGCTAAAAACTCCGTGGTTTTTCACTATCAAAATCTTAGACCTTTTTAATCCCTGCGCCACTGCTCTGGCAAGC
>CAZZKD010000223.1:0-6834 GCA_964655095.1 uncultured Thermocrinis sp. | reverse complement strand
TCTACCAGACCCTGCCAGCCTTATTTCTTCTTTCATCTATATAGTATTATTGCTTTATTTCTTTAAGCTAACCTTCTTTAAAGCACTATCTGCGTTCCTATACCTTCGTCGGTGAAAACTTCTAAAAGGATAGAGTGGGGAAGCCTTCCGTCTATTATATGAACTTTTCTAACTCCATTTTTAAGAGCTTCCACACAGCTTTTTAACTTGGGAATCATACCACCTTTAACAGTCCCCTCCTGTATTAGCTTTGAAACTTGATCAACTCTCAAGGTTGATATTAGCTTGCCTTCTCTGTCTTTAACTCCTTCCGTATCTGTTAGAAATATAAGCTTTTCCGCCTTTAGTGCTTGGGCTATCTTAGATGCGCATATGTCCGCGTTTATGTTGTAAGCTTCACCGCTTTCGCCTACCCCCACTGGTGCTATAACTGGGATGTAGTTCTTTTCCAGAAGGGTTAGCAAAAGCTCTACGTTTACCTCTTTAACATCCCCCACAAAGCCCAGGTCTTCCTCTGGCACTTCTAAGCCAAGCTCTTTGAAGTAGCTCTCTTTGTCTAATTTTTCTGCTTTTATAAGATTACCGTCCCTTCCAGAAAGACCAACTGCGTAAATGGGTTTTTTTGTGTGAGTATTTATAAGAGCTACAATGTCTTTGTTTATGTCTCCAGAGAGAACCATCTCCACCACATGCATGGTCTTTTGATCTGTTTTTCTAATACCGCCTACAAAATGAGGCTTGTATCCAAACCTTTCTAAAATCTGGCTTATCTGGGGACCTCCTCCGTGAAGCACCAATACTTTTATACCTACGTAAGCCAAAAGCACCACATCCCTTGCAAAGCTGTCCCTTAGCTCCTCATTGAGCATGGCAGAACCGCCATACTTTATGACAAAGACCTTTTCGTAGAATTCCCTTATGTAAGGGAGGGCAGACTGAAGAATTCTGGCTCTATCTAATGCTTTTTGCATGGACCACTCTCTCTATGCATGCTCCAAGGCTTTTTAACTTCTCCTCAAGACGCTCATAACCTCTATCCAAATGATGGATTTCTCTAACCACTGTGGTACCCTCTGCCACCAAGCCAGCTAAAACTAAACTGGCACTTGCCCTAAGGTCTGTGGAAAAGACCTCTGCCCCGCTTAACTTTTTCTGCCCAAATACAATCGCAGTCCTGCCTTTCAGCTTTATATTTGCCCCCATCCTCTGAAGTTCATTTACATGCTGAAATCTGTTTTCAAAGATATTTTCCGTTATCTGAGAAATGCCATCGGCAATACAACAAAGAACCATAAACTGGGCTTGCATGTCTGTTGGAAAACCTGGATATTCAGAGGTGGATATTTCCAACGGATTTATCTTACCATCGCCTATCACTCTAATCCTGTCTAAACCAAGCAGTTCTATTTTGGCTCCAGCTTCCTTTAGTTTTTCCAACTGGTTTCCCATATGTTTTGGACAGACCCCCTCTAACACTATATCTCCACCAGTAATAAAGCCTGCCACGGCCAAAGTCCCCGCTTCAATCCTATCTGGAATAACTGTGTGATCAAAACCTCTCAGATCCTTACTACCCTTTATAATCATAGTTCTCCCTTCCACTTCAATCTCCACCCCCAGCTTTCTAAGCACTTCAACCAAGTCCATAACTTCCGGCTCCAAAGCCACGTTTCTAAGCACACTCCTTTTTTCACACCTACTCAAAAACATAAGGGCATTTTCTGTGCCCGTTACGGTTATCACCTCAAAGGTATGTTCAACTGGCCTTATATTTTCAACCTCCATATGAATGTATCCACCCTTTACGTTTATGGTCGTTCCCCCCTTTTCAAAAACCTTGAGATGCTGATCTATTGAGCGTGCTCCTATAGAACAGCCTCCTGGCATGCTTACCACTGCCTTGCCCAGACGTGCCAAAAGGGGACCAGCCACAAGTATTGATGCCCTCATTCTTCTGACCACATAATCCGGCGCAAAGTAGCTTCTTATATTCTTTGTTTCCACACAAACAGTGTGGTTTTCAAACTTCACATCAGCCCCCAAGATTTCTAAAAGTTCAATCACATTCTTCACATCAAGAAGTGTAGGCACATTCCTAATAACACAGGGTTTCTCTGTCAGGAGAGTAGCCATCATGATGGGTAAGGATGCGTTTTTTGAACCAGAAACTCTGACTGCACCCTTAAGTCTTCCCCCTCCTCTAATTAGAAAAAAATCAGAGTCGGATAATGTGGTGTTTGTCATCTTTCTTGATAACTATTTTAACTAATTCCCAAAACCTTGAGTAATATATGGTAATAC
Source organism: uncultured Thermocrinis sp. (assembly GCA_964655095.1). GTDB lineage: Bacteria > Aquificota > Aquificia > Aquificales > Aquificaceae > Thermocrinis. The sequence continues at coordinate 4,533 of CAZZKD010000223.1, read as the reverse complement.
CGTTGTCTTCTTCCACATACTGATGGGGCTCATCGGAATACACAACTACGATCTTTTCATCATCCTCAAAGACCATGGGATAATTCATATTCTGACTACTACGCAGGTGAGCGCCTCCCTCACCCCTTCTAAGGAGTGTATCTTGTTTATCACAAGCCTTCCCAGCTCATCCTGATTTTTTACTTCCACGAATACAATAATATCGTAAGGGCCTGTTACCACATCCGCAGTTTTTACCCCATCAAAGGTAGACAGAGCTAACATGATGGAGGGTATTTCCCTTGGATCCGCTTTTATGAGTATATATGCTTTTATAGAGTATTCAGATTCTAACTCCATCAGCTCCGTTATAGACATCGGATAATTTTCTGACCTTGTTTCCATCCTCGTCCTCCTGAAGAAGTATTTTAATCAACTTTTCCGAACCCATAGGGTCTTTCTTTATCTCCCTGAGTGCACAGTAGAGAAATCTTCTAAATTTGGGTTCCCTTCTTTCTACATCAGCCCAAAAGCTTTTTATCTTCAAAATATTGTCTTCTATCTTAAGAAACTCAAGCCATCTGAAGAACTTGTCCACTTCATCCCATACGATGATCTCACCTTTCTCCTTTTCCTTTAAGCGCTCTTTTAGGTTCTCTTGAGATATAGTTTTTAGGTCATCTATGTTGTAAAGAAATGCCTGATCTATATCGTTTATGTCTGGTTCTGCGTTTCTGGGCACGGATATGTCTATGATAAACACAGGTTTGTAGTCCCTTTTTTTCATAGACTTTTCAACCATGTTTTTTGTAAGCACATAGCTTTTAGCACCAGTGGACAGGAGGACTATGTCAAACTTGTGTAGATGATCTTCCAGCTCATTATACACTATCACATTACCTTCTAACTCCTTAGCTAATTCCAAAGCCCTTTCATAAGTTCTATTAGCTATAAAGATATTGGCTTTTAACTTTTTGAAATATTTAGCTGCTAGCTCTGCCATTTCTCCAGCCCCTACCAGTAGAACCTGAGCTTTACTGAGATTGCCAAAGATTTGTTTGGCTAGTTCCACCGCTACATAGCTTACCGATACGGCGTTTTTACCTATGCCCGTTTCCGTTCTTACCCTTTTGGCAGTTCGGAGAGCTTTTTCAAAAACTCTGTTTAAGATCTTCCCAACAGTGCCCATCTCCCTTGCTATCTGAAAGGCTTCCTTGAACTGAAATACTATTTGACTTTCCCCTACCACCATAGAATCAAGGCTGCTTGCCACCTTAAAAATGTGGGCTACTGCTTCTTTGCCCTCCAAAAAGAAAGAGTGTTTTCTGTAACTCCGACTAACACCCTTTATATCCAAAAAATTTTCCACAATGGAGTATACCTGAATGTAGTCTTCACAAACGGTGTAAATTTCAACTCTATTACAAGTGTTTAAAATTACCAGCTCCCTGGCATTAGAGTAGGATTGTATAGTCGGCAAGAGACTTTTTATCTCCTCTTTACTACAGGCTAAGAGTTCCCTAACACTTATGGGGGCAGTCTTGAAGTTAAACCCCCATACAAATATGTTTTGCATCATATAATAATATATCCTTTCTATGGTCCTTTACGAGCTTTACAAAGGCAAAGATTATAAGATAGTTCCCACATTGGACAGAATTCAAAAAGCGGTAAATTATGTTGGACTGAAAAACCTCTGCTATACACCCATCCTTGTAGGTGGAACAAACGGCAAAGGTTCTACTTGCGCCTTTTCGGAAAGCATTCTGAGACATCACGGTTACAAAACAGGCTGGTTTGTATCGCCACACCTGTTTGACGAAAGAGAAAGGTGGAGGATAAATGGACAGAAGATTTCTGAAGAAAGGCTTGAATACTATGTTAGTAGCTTAAAGAAGCTGTTTGAAAAGTTTGAACTAACTTACTTTGAAGCATGCACCTTAATAGCCCTTATTTTTTTCCAGGACGAAAAAGTAGAATTTGGAGTTTTTGAAGTTGGTATGGGAGGCAGATGGGACGCAACAAGAGTTTGTAATCCTTCCGCTTGCGCAATAACCAACATCCAAAGAGACCATACCAGATGGCTTGGAAAAACACCTGAAGAAAGAGCAAGAGAAAAGCTAGGCATATACATCTCAGGCAAACCGCTAGTTTTAGGAAGTCCAAGGTATCCCCTTTATCCCTTGGCTTTAGAACTTTGCAGAAAAGAAGACCTTCTGGTGGCAGGGATGGACTTTTTTGCTGAGGGAAAAGTAGAGGGTATGCAAACGTGGTTTGATCAATTCAGCTCGGAGTTTTTCCAGATAGGGAAAGTAAAGCTTGGCCTTTGGGGAAAGTGGCAGATAGACAATGCAAGCATAGCCATAGCTCTTACAGCTCAGGTTATAAAGTTGAAGGAAGATGCGGTAAGGTTGGCTCTTGAGAGCACCAGATGGGAAGGGAGAATGGAAATAATCAAGAAAAACCCGCTTTTGGTCTTAGACGGCGCACACAATACAGATGGTGTAAAATTTGTGATAAATCAGCTGAAAGCAAGTGGGATAAAACTTGTACCGGTCTTTACGGGCTTAAAGGAAAAGGAGTGGAGAGATTCTATGAAAATCCTCAGAACTTTTTCAGACAAGATATACCTATTGGAACTAAGCCATCACAGGGGTGAAAGTCTATCTGAGCTCGTAAAGGAAGCAGAAAAGCTGAGATTCCAAGAGATAATTACCTTAAACTCCCCTGCAGAAGTGCTAAACTTAGAGGAAGATGCTTTAGTCGTAGGTTCTCTTTATCTGGTGGGCGAAGTAAAAGGATGCATAGAAACCAGCAAGAAGTGAAATTTTTTGGATCCTTCAGAGAGAATTTTCCAAAAGATCAGAGAAAGCACGTGGTTTTTGTAGGAAGATCCAATGTAGGAAAGTCTTCTCTAATAAACATGCTGGTTGGTAAAAAAGTAGCGTATGTTAGTAAAGAGCCTGGTAGGACTAGAAGCATAAACTTCTTCCTTTTTGACAAAAATCTTTACTTGGTAGATGTGCCAGGCTATGGATACGCAAAGGTATCTGGAGAAGAAAGAGAAAGATGGAAAGAGATGATTGAAAGGTACTTTTCAGAGTGCAAAGATAGAATAGCGCTCGTGTTCTCACTTATTGACAGCAGGCACGGACCTACACCTTTGGATGAGCAGATGCTACGCTTCCTTGAAGGATATCAATATGTGGTGGTTCTTACAAAATGCGATGACGCAAGCCAAAAGGAGCAGTCTGAAACTATAAAAAAACTTAGATCTTTAACAAACGCCCCTCTCATTCCTACTTCTGCAAAAGAGGGAAAAGGCAGAGAAAAACTTTTAAGAACCATTAAAATGATCGACGGTGAGGTATAAACAGAATGCTAAACCGAATTGTTGATATTTACAAACCTGCTAAGATAGTGGTGGAAAAACTTGACTTTCACCGCCTGAACTTTCAAAACGAATGAACAGGCTTATTCAGAACTTTGGCAAAATTTTATTATAACCACTTTGAAGTATTTTTGAACTAAATCCCTACACTCCAAAGGGCTTTCTAATAAGGTAATTCAATGTTTTACTGACACTCAGCGTAAAATTAGTATATAATTAAAGGAAGGGGGTTAGTGCTATGAAAAAAGCTTTAGGTAGTGTAAGTCTCATTTTCCTGCTAGTTGGAAGTTCCAAAGCTGGATTCTTAGTAGATTTTGAAGTATCTGTTGGTGGAATACAACAAAAACCTTCCGGATACGCGTCTTATAAACCAGTAATAGGTAGTGATAGAATTGATCTAAAAAGGGATGCCAACGTCGAAGATAAAACAAATTATTGGGTCAAACTAAAATTTGAACATCCAATTCCCCTTATTCCTAACGTAAAATTAGGCCACATGCCCATGAAGTTTGATGGAAGAGGAACGCTAACTAGGGATATTAGATGGGGTAACTTTACCTATAGAGCAAATACCGAATTTGATTTCTCTGTCAAATTAGACAGAATAGATGGAACTCTATATTACAACTTTCCCTTTTTAAAGACTGCAACCGCCGGTGTATTGGATGTGGAATTTGGAGTCAATTTAAGGGCAATTAACTTTGATGGCAAGTTAACCGGTGTTGATAAAACAAGTAGCCAAAGAGTGTCAGAAAGTAAAAGTTTGACACTTCCAATTCCAATGGGGCATCTTGCAGCAGAAATTAGCCCAATCCGACTAATTTCCTTAGTGGGAGAGCTTAATTATGTAAAATACGATAAAAATAGTTACTATGACTATGCGGCGGGTTTAAGATTAAATTCCCACGGGATTTTGTTATTACCATTAAAACCTTTTGTTGAAATTGGATACAGGTATGAAAGGTTAAAACTAGTAGATGTAAGTGATATAGATGCGCAAGTAAAAATAAAAGGTGGATACGTCTTGGTTGGCATTAAGTTTTGAGTGATCAATTTAGTCCTTATTTGCTTTGTGTAAGATCATATACGAGGATGTTCTAAAAATCCCTCAAGGTGGTTATAATAAAGCCTAAGATTTATGTAAGCGCGCAGTTCAAACTCCA
>CAZZKD010000222.1:0-3607 GCA_964655095.1 uncultured Thermocrinis sp. | reverse complement strand
ATTCCATTAACTTTTTGAACAATTCCATAAGGCTCGAAACGCTACTTTTAAAATCTACGGAGGTTTTGTAATCTTGCCTGAAAAAGTCCTTTATTGCCCTTTCGTGTTTTATAACTTTATCCACCAACGGGTTGGTGCCCTGGGTGTATAAACCTAAATTCACCAGTTCTTCAACAGATTCGTAAGCACTTAGGATTTCTTTAATCTGAAGAGCAACTCGCATGTGGTCTTGCTGAACTATTTGTGGCATTAACCTGCTTAAGCTTCTTACTGGGTCTATGGCGGGGAATAAACCTGCGTTGGCAAGTTTTCTGGAGAGGATAATATGACCGTCAAACATGCCCATAAGAGCATCCGCCACAGGATCAAGGCTTATATCATCCCCTTCAACCAAAACGCTGAATATTCCCGTTATACTACCGTTTTGAAAGCTTCCACAACTTTCCACGATCTTAGACAGAAGATAAAATACAGAAGGTGTATAACCTTTTAAAGTAGGTGGTTCTCCAGCGGAAAGCCCAACCTCTCTCTGAGCCATGGCAAAACGAGTCAGAGAGTCTAACACTAAAAGCACATCATAACCTTTCTCAGCAAAGTACCTTGCATGGACCAGTGCACTAATAGCACCCTTTACCTTCATTATAGGCGTTTGATCTGCGGTGGTAACTATAACTACACTTCTTTTTATGGCCTCTCCTAAAACATCCTCTACGAATTCTCTGACTTCTCTACCTCTTTCGCCTATCAAACCAAGCACTACCACATCTGCTTTACTGAACTTTGTGATCATTCCCAACAACGTGGTTTTTCCCACACCAGCCCCAGCAAATACGCCTACCTTTTGTCCCTTACCTAAGGTAAAGAGCGCGTTTATAGTTCTTATACCGGTGTCAAATACCTCTGTGATCCTGTTCCTCTGCAAAGGATTAATATCCTTTAGCTCAATGGGTCTTTTTTCTCCTGATAGGAGTTTTCCGTCTGAAAGCCTCCTTCCCAGCGGGTCCAGCAAATGTCCTAGTGTTTGCTCTCCGACCACAGTAGAGACCGCTTCTCGCAATATCCATACCCTATCCCCCACCTTGACTCCCGATAAACTTCCAAAGGGCATGATAATACACCTGTTTTCATAGAAACCTATTACCTCTCCATCTATGCTATTGTTGTCCGTTTTTATGATGGCATGATTGCCCACTGCACCTTCTAACACCGTTGCTTCCAAATAAATACCGCTCACCTTTAGAACCTTTCCGTATACCCTAAAGATACCTTTCACAGCTCTTCTTCTATATCTTTCAAAATGCTATCCACTTTTCTTTCTATCCAAAAATTGGAGGTTTCCATTAGAAAATCTCCTCTGTTAATATCATCTTTCTTAATGAGTTCAATTTTTACATTGCTTAATTTATCCACAAATTTGGCTATCAACTGTTCTACAAGTGGGTAATCCTTGGGGTTCAAAAATATTCGCACTGTACCGCCGATTATCTTCTCGTTGTTAAGGACTTTTTCCAAAACCTTTACAACCACCTCCTCCTTTGGGAGTTTATCGGTTAAGTATAGTCTTTTAGCTATGTCTATAGCTAATTCTTTTAAATCCTTTTTTATGTGTTCTTCCATTTTTGAAAAATGGTTTGAAAATTCTTGAAGCATCTTCTCAAAAGTTTTTTTAGAAACCTCCAAGTCATGCACTAAACTTTCCAACTCTTTGTTCGCAGCAAGTAAAGAGTTCTTCTCCTCTTCCAATTTAGAGTTTAAGAATGCTATTTCTTCTTTTGCTTTCAGGCACTCTTGCAATTCCCTCTCCATAGAAGCTATACTCTCTTTCATAGCTTCAATTTCTCTAAATAAGTCTGTGCTTTCCTCACACTGTTTTTCTTTTTGAAAATGTTCTAAAGGTGTAGGAGAGTGTATGGGCTTAAAGGACTCAGGCATAATATTCTCCACCGGTCAAATCTATTATGCCTTGATCCGCTAAGTTTTTGATCACCTTAATTATTTCTTTTTGGGCCTTTTCTACCTCGCTCACTCTAGCAGGTCCCATTGCTTCCATGTCTTCTCTCATTATGTCAGCAGCCTTCTTGGACATATTGTTCAAGAACTTTTCCTTTATATCCTCTGGTGCACCCTTAAGGGCTATCATAAGTACGTTCTTATCAACAGCTTTTAATATTTCCACTATGGCTCTGTTATCTAACTTCCTTATATCTTCAAAGGTAAACATTTTTTCCCTTATCTTTTCTGCTAAGTACGGATCCTCTTGTTCCAACTTTAAGAGAATGCTATTTGCTACGTTTTTATCAAGCACGTTGAGAATGTTAGCCACAAGGGGAACGCCTTCCATCTTTTGCATAATACCGCTCACGCCCATATTTTTAATCTCTTCTGCTATAACATCTATAAGCTCGCCCATTAATTCAGGAGATATATTTTCAAGGGTTGCCATCCTCTTTGCTACTTCCACTTTCAAGCTGTCTGGTAAAAGCTTTAGTATCTCCGCTGATTTTCCGGTGGAGAGCTGAGAAAGAACCACAGCTATGGTTTGTGGATGTTCGTTTCTTAAAAGATTTGCAAGGAAGCGTTCATCTACTCTTTCTAATTCCTGAAAGCTTTTTATAAGGGTCGAACTGCTTAAAAACTCGTATATTTTCGCAAATTTTTCTGGAGGCAATACTTTTCTTGCAAATTCTAATAGCGCGTCCATGTCTGGGGTTATGAAGGATGTTGCTTTGTATTCTTCTATAAATTCTTTACCTATATCATCTATGTCCTTTATAGTGATCCCTTCTAAGTGTGAAGCATAAATAAGGATTTCTTGTATCTCATCCTCTCTTAGTTCTTTCATAACTTCCACCGCTACTTGAGGCGGGAGCGCCATTAACAGTATGGCAGCTTTTTGCGCTTTGCTTAATTTGCTTCTTACCTCCGGCATTTCCTATATACCCCTATTATAATTATTATGATAAACCCGAATGAGGTTAAATCTGCATTACAGGGGAAAACTAATACCTCTGGATATAGATAAAGAAGAGATTACAGTTAGGGACATACTTAATAAACTCAATCTGTCAAGAGACTACGCCTTTGTTATAGTAAATGGAGAGATAGTGGGAGAGCATCAAGTGGTTTCAGCACAGGATGACATAAAGGTAATTAATGCAATTTCAGGAGGTTAAACCCCCAGCAATAGCTGGTACCACAGAAATTACATCCCCATCCTTTAACTCGGAATCCACGCCCTTTAAAAACCTTATATCCTCGTCATTAAGGTATAGGTTGACAAATCTTCTAAGTTCACCGTTCTCATCAAGCAGACGGTCTTTAAAACCCGGATACAACTCTTCTAATCTTTCTATGGCTTCTCTGATCGTGCTAGCTTCTACTTGAACCTCGCCTTGTCCATTTGTTAATCTTCTAAGAGGTGTAGGTACTCTAACCACTACCGCCATATTATCCTCCGGTGAAAGGGTATAGTTTATTATTATAACACTTATACGTCGGGTGAGAAATTAAGAAAAAGGCAAGTTTTCTTGTTAGAAAGCCCTTTGGAGGGCAGGGACTTATAATATCCCTAAACCCTACCAAATAAGGTTTTCAATTACATCAGCAG
>CAZZKD010000221.1:0-1628 GCA_964655095.1 uncultured Thermocrinis sp. | reverse complement strand
ATAGTTAAAGCCTTTAAGCCTACTGCTCCACTTTCTACTGATGGAAAATCCCATGTCTGTAGGAGGGGAGCTCATAAGCTTATAAAAGTCTTTTAGATTTTGGACCTTTCTTTGTAAAAGTTCGTAAGTCTTGAGCTTTTTTATCAGTTTCTCTTCTTCTTCTGTAGGTTCTTCAAAGCTCACGTTTAACTGAAAATATTCCTCCCAGTTTAGAAGATTGGACCCCCGAAGGTAATCCCTAAGCCTTATACTTATCCATAGCTTAGATGTAAGGTAGTTTCCAATTTCTGATGTAAGTTTTTCCTTTATTCTCTTGTGGTATATGCTTATCGGTCTTATTATCAGCTCTTCAAAGTCCTTTAAGTATGGAGCTAAGTTTTTAAGTGGTTTTTGTTGTGTTTCCTCATCAAACATCTTTGAAAAGTGGCGCTCAAAGAATTCTTCTACATGGACCTCCGCATCCGGCAAAAACTGGACTATTCTTTCCATTATCTCCACTCTTAGGGTATAGGTAGATACACCGTCTGTTAAAGAGGATGTTACGTATTTATCAAGTTCGTGGGCTTCATCTATCACCAAAAGCCTATCCTCTGGGTTTTCAAAGTCCTTAAGTGCCAAAAGGGCATGATTTACTACGATTATCCTTGCCTTCCTCTCCCTTCTTTTTAACCTGCTCCAATAATAACACTCTTCCCTGTATTTACAAATACCTCTGTAGTAAGGAGTGCAGTAATCGTCTTCTACGCAAAGATCTTTCCAGAGCTCCACATCCACCTGCACGAATTCCCAATCCCCATCCCATTCGCTCTCCAGCAGATCCTCTATATGGGATGGTCTTTTATCTGGTGGCTGTTGGTAGAACCTATCAAGACAGAGGTAATTGCTCTTTCCCTTCAGAACCAAGTAATCTACACCATCGCCAGTCAGATAGGAGTGATAAACCTTCAGGGTTTCAATATCCCTTCTTAACTGCTCTTGCAAAAGCTTGGTGCCAGTAGATATTATAGCCTTTTGCCCTTTTTCCAATATAGGTATAAGGTAGCCATATGTTTTGCCGGTGCCCGTTGGTGCTTGAATTATGCTTATTCCACCCTTTTCTATGGTATGGGATACAATATCAAAAAACCTCTCCTGTGCTTCCCTTCTTTCAAGTCCTTTGTTTAACAGAAAGCTATAAAGCAAGAAGGGCATTAGCCAGGAGGCCAGCTCATAGATCTTCCACCTATTAGGTGAAGGTGCAGATGAAACACGCTCTGACCTGCGTGCTCACCGACGTTAAAGACCAATCTATAACCACCTTTTGTGCTGTCTGGAGAAGCCAATCCAAACTCTTCCCCTATCTTTCTTGCTACGTAAAACATGTGTCCCACAATGTGTTCATCTTCCTGTTCCAAAGACTGAATGCCAAATATGTGCTTTTTGGGAACTATTAGTATATGAACTGGAGCCACTGGGTTTATGTCGTGGAAGGCATATACCAAATCGTCCTCATACACACCCTTTGAAGGTGCTTCCTTTTTGATAATCTTACAAAATATACAGTCCTTCATCTTCTTTTACCTCCTATGTTGAATTTTTATCTGAACACCTCCGCCAACTTCTACATTGCTGGCTGATACAAAGACGCA